>JAQGHW010000092.1 GCA_028291505.1 Rhodopila sp.
GCCTCGATCGGCACGACATGAAGAAACGTCATCGGAGCGGCCGATCCGGGATGACCCGTTACGAGGTGCGCACCGCTTCCCAAGGTTTTCGTCAGCAAATTGCGACGGGGGGCGTGATCCGCGGCCCTTACCGCGGCCGGAGGCGCTGTCCGCACTATATCGGTCGCGCCCCATCCAAGACCAAGACGTCCAAGACCAAGATGTCCGAGGAACTGCCTCAGGCGGCCATCACGCCGTCGGTCGTCAAAGCTGCCGCACGAATCCATTCCACCCTCAAACTTATCTGCCATGGTCCGGGCCGCGGGTTCGGTCCCAATCCAATCAGCAGCCAACGAACCTGGGATATGATTTCAATCGTTACGCCCCCCTTCCCCGCATCAAGTGGTAGCTCAGATCGCCCGGATCGGTCAGGTCCGGCACCGTCCAGCCGTTCAGGTCGTATTCCGCCATGCACTGTTCGGCGAACCCTTTGAACGCCGCCGCGTTGCCCGACGCCTGCGCCCCGAACAGGCAGTACCGCCGGATCTCCTCGGTCGACCCGCCATAATTGATCTCGTACAACTCGTGCCGGCCGCCGAACTCCGAGGCGATGCTGTCCCACAGCAGCTTCATCAGCTTCACCCGATCCTCCGCGCTGTAGCCGTTCGACCCACGCAGATACTTGTCGAGGTACGGCCGGATCTCAGCACTTTGGAAGTCGCGGGCATGGCTGTTGAGGTAAATCAGGCCGGATGCGACCGTCTCCTCGATGATGTACTTGATCTTCGAGTATGCCATCGTGGCAATGATGTGATACGCGTTGCCGGAGTCGATGTTCGGCAGCACGTGCCCGCCAATCCACGGCTTGGGATCGCGCACCATGGCATCGGACAATCCCCAGAACAGGTTGCGCCAGGCGATCACCTCGCCGACATTCGCCTGCACACCGCGGTAATCCTTGGTGCCCGACGCTTCCACAGCCTTCAGCAGCAG
Source organism: Rhodopila sp. (assembly GCA_028291505.1). Lineage (GTDB taxonomy): Bacteria > Pseudomonadota > Alphaproteobacteria > Acetobacterales > Acetobacteraceae > Rhodopila. The sequence continues at coordinate 973 of JAQGHW010000092.1, forward strand.
CCCGCAGATGAAATCGAGTTTCACCGACAGGCGGGTGCAGCCATGCATCAGGGCGCGCGGCAGGAAGCCGGTGCGGGGGAAGAAATTGTTCGCCTTCTCCACGTCGCCATAGACGAAAACGTTCTCCCAGGGGATCAGAACCTCGTCCATGATGAAGATGGCGTCGTTCTCATCCAGCCGGCTGGACAGCGGGTAGTCGAACGGACTGCCCATCGCGGTCGAGGTCATTTCGTACGACGCCCGGCAGATCAGTTTGATGCCGGGTGCGTTGGTCGGCACCATGAACACCGCGGCGTAAGCTTTGTCCTGCAGCGGGATCAGCCCGTGATGCGCGACGAACGTATAGTTGGTCAGCACCGAACCCGTCGCGACCACCTTGGCGCCCGACACCACGATGCCCGCGTCGGTCTCCCGCACCACATGGCAGCACACGTCGGTGACCTGGTCGGGCGGCCGGTCGCGGTCGATGGGAGGGTGGATGATCGCGTGGTTGATGAACGGCACCCGTTCCTGGCTGAACTTGTACCAGCGGCGGGCATTCTCCTGATACGGCGCATAGAACTCCGCGTTGGCGCCGAGGGTCGCCAGGAACGCCGCCTTGTAGTCCGGCGACCTGCCGATCCAGCCATAGGTGGCGCGCGCCCATTCCGCGATCGCATCACGGCCGGCGACCAGATCCTCGGCGGTCTTCGGCGCCTTGAAGAACGCGTGCGTCATCCCGCCATTGCCGGTATCCGTCGGCACCAGCAGCTTCCCCCGCCGCTCCGGATCGTGCATCGCATCATACAGCCGGGCGATCATCCGCGCGGTGTTGCGGAACGCCGGATGTTCGGTGACCTTGGCGACGCGTTCGCCGTAGATGTAGACCTCGCGCCCATCGTCCAGTGAGGCGAGGTATTCGGCCCCTGTCATCGGCGCGGCAACGGCGACCCGGCCGATGCTGTCCGGCCGAGCGGCGAATGCTTCCTTGGTACCTTCCGGCATGGCGTGTGTCCCCCGATGTTTGTTTGGCCGTGACTATCCGCCACCGACACCGGAGTACGCAACTGGGCTTCGTGAGCGAACGTTCCGGACCCATACGTAAAAAATCCACGAAACTCCTGTTTCCCACCGACCCATGTGCCTGTAGCATCGCCTCACCATGCCACGCGGCGACCTGTTCCCTGAGATCGGCCCATACGAAACCGGCTACCTGCCGCTGTCCGGCGGCCATGTGATGTATTGGGAGCAAGCCGGCAATCCGAACGGCCGCCCGGTCCTGTTCCTGCATGGCGGCCCGGGCGCCGGCGCCGGCGCGGTCCACCGCCGTTTCTTCGACCCGCACTACTGGCGGATCATCATCTTCGACCAGCGCGGAGCAGGCCGATCCCGCCCACTCGGCGGCCTGGACAACAACACAACGTCCGACCTCGTCGCGGACATTGAGATCCTGCGCCGCCATCTGGCGATCGAGCGCTTCCTGCTGTTCGGTGGCTCCTGGGGCTCGACCCTGGCGCTCGCCTATGCCCAGGCGCACCCGGTACGTGTCGCCGGCGCCGTGCTGCGCGGTGTGTTCCTCGGCCGGCCGCAGGAGGTCGAGTGGTTCCTGAACGGCATGCAGTCAGTATTCCCCGAGGCCCACGCCGCCTTCGCCGGCTTCCTGCCGGAATCGGAACGCGCCGACCTGCTGGCTGCCTACCTCCGCCGCCTGACCGATGCCGATCCCTCGGTCCACTTGCCCGCCGCCCGAGCCTGGTCGGTGTATGAAGGCACCTGCAGCACCCTGCTGCCGAGCCCGGAGACCGTCAACGGCTTCTCCCAGGACCGCACCGCCCTGGGACTGGCGCGGATCGAAGCCTTCTACTTCGCCCACGGTCTCTTCCTCCCGCCCGGCGGCCTGCTCGGCCACATGGACCGGATCAGCCACATCCCGGCGGAAATCGTGCAGGGCCGCTACGACATGATCTGCCCGGCGGTCAGCGCTTTCGACCTGGCCGCGGCGTGGCGCAACGCGCGGCTGACGATTGTGCCCGATGCGGGGCACTCCGCGCTGGAACCGGGCGTCCGGCGCGCTCTGGTCGCTGCGGTCGAACGCTTCCGCGGCGGCCGCTGACCGGGCGGCCGGTGACTGGGCGGGCGGTCAGCGGGCTTCCGGTGATCGGGTTGCCGAGAAGCGATCGATAAGCATAGGCTCCTCTCCGGAGGAGACTTCACAAAATGAACAGACCGGTCAACGCCGCTGCACGGCTGGACCGCCTGCCGATCGGGCCATTCCATTGGCGCGTGTTGCGCCTGGTCGGCGCGGGGATGTTCTTCGACTCCTTCGACAACTCCATGATGGCTGGTGTGCTGGCCGCACTGGTCGGCAGCGGCTGGTCGAACATGGCGCTGAACGCGCGCTTCATCTCCGCCACCTTCCTGGGCCTCACCATCGGTGCCGCGCTGGCCGGATTGGCCGGCGACCGGCTGGGCCGGCGCTTCGCCTACCAGTTCAATCTGCTGCTGTTCGGTGTGATGTGCCTCGTCGCCAGCGTGGCACCGTCAATGGACTGGCTGATCGCGATCCGCTGCCTGATGGGCATCGGCCTCGGCGCCGAGTTCGTCGTCGGCTACGGCATGATGGCGGAGTTCGTGCCCCCCGCCAACCGTGGCCGTTTCACCACGATGCTGAACGTCATTTCCAGTTCCGGCACGTTCGCGGTGGCGCTGGTGGGCCTGGTCGTCATCCCGATGGTCGGCTGGCGCGCGATGTTCGTCATCGGCGGCTGTGGCGCGCTGTGGGTCTGGTGGTTACGCCGGAAACTACCTGAATCGCCGCGCTGGCTGGAAAGCGTCGGCCGCACCGCCGAAGCCGAGGACACCCTGCGCGCGATCGAACAAGAGGCATCGGCAAACGGCCCCCTTCCCCGCGTCGTCGTCAGCTCGGTGCCATCGCAGCAACGAGTTCCGATTACTGTCCTGTTCACCCGCCCGGTAATCCGCCGCACGCTGCTGGCAGTGGCGGTGAATGTCACCTGCCTTGTCGGGTCCTACAGCTTCACCGCCTGGATCCCCTCATTCTTCGTCCGCGAAGGCCTCAGTGTCACCCGTTCGCTCGGTTTTACGACCGCAATGATGGCCGGAACGATCGCCGGACCGCTGATCGGGGTTTTGATCGCCGATCGTATCGGCCGGCGGCACGGGATCATGGCGACCGGCCTCGCATGCTCCTGCATCGGCGCGATTTACCCCTTCCTGACCGCCCCTGTCGCCATCATGTTCTGTGGCTTCCTGCTGGTATCCTGCATGTCGCTGTTCCTGGCATTGGGCCTTGGCGGCTACACCCCGGAACTGTTTCCGACGGCGTATCGCTTCCGCGGCACCGGGCTGGCGCAGATGGTGGGACGAGGCGGGCTGATCGGCACCCCGTACGTCGTGCTGGCCCTGTTCAGCAACTATGGAATCGCCGGCGTAGTGGCAATGATCGCGACGCTGTACTTCAGTCTGGTCGTCGTCGTCGCGGTCGCCGGTATCGAAACGAACCAAAAATCGCTGGAAGATCTGGCACCCGGCCAGCCCGCACCGCCACAGCCTCTCGCGGCCCCGAGCGACGCCATTCGATGAGTTTTTCTCCCGTGAACGCCGGCGCTCGGCTCGATCGTCTGCCAATGAGCCCGTTCCATTGGCGTCTGCTGCGTCTCGTCGCGCTGGGGATGTTCTTTGATTCGTTCGACAACGCAATGATGGCCAGCGTCCTCGGCACGCTGGTCGCCAACGGCACGTCAAGCTTCGCACTGAACGCGAAGTACATCTCGGTGTCGTTCTTCGGGCTGACGGCTGGCGCCGCGATGGCTGGCCTGATGGGCGACAAATGGGGCCGGCGCTTCGCCTATCAGTTCAATCTGCTGCTGTTCGGCAGCATGTGCCTGGTGTCCGCCTTCGCCCCGTCGATGACCTGGCTGATCGTCATCCGCGCCGTCATGGGCGTCGGCCTGGGCGCGGAATATGTTGCTGGTTACTCGATGGTGACCGAGTCCATTCCGCCTGAGCGACGCGGTCGTTGCATAACGATGGTCAATGTCGTGGCCAGCAGCGGTGGCTTCGCCGTCAACCAGGTCGGTCTGCTGGTGATACCCTGGCTGGGCTGGCGGGCAATGTTCGTGATCGGCGGGCTGGGCGCATTGTGGGTCTGGTGGCTGCGTCGCTACTTGCCGGAATCGCCGCGCTGGCTGGAAGCGATGGGCAGGACCGGCCAGGCGGAACAGGTCGTTACAGCAATCGAACAGGAAGTCGCGGCCGGCGGTCCGCTGCCGCCGGTAATCGCCGCGCCACCGGCCGCCGTGGGGCGCGTGAAACTGCGCGTGCTGTTCAAGCCACCGGTCCTGCATCGCACGTTGCTGGCGATCGCGGTGAATGTCGTGGTTCTTGTCTGCTCCTATAGTTTCACGTCCTGGATCCCGACATTCTTCATCCGAGAAGGCTTCAGCGTCACTCGCTCGCTGACGTTCAACGCGGTCATGAGCGGTGGCGCGGTATTCGGGCCGCTGCTGGGATTGTTTCTGGCCGACCGCATCGGGCGAAAGACCGCGATCGAGGGGGTTGCCGTCGGCGCCGCGATTGTCGGGGCAATCTATCCGTTCATGGGTACGCCACTGACGATCATGATCGTCGGCTTCCTGTTGGTCGGCGCGATGAACCTGATGATCACCGTCGGTCTGGCCTGTTACACACCGGAACTCTTTCCGACCGCGTATCGCTTCCGTGGCAGCGGCGTGGGCCAGATGATGGGACGCGGCGGCTTTATCGCATCGCCCTACCTGGTGGTCATGCTGTACGACACATACGGCATCGCCGGCGTCGTGCTTGTACTGTCGGGCATGTATCTGACGCTGGCCGCTATCATTGCTGTATTCGGAATAGAAACAAATCAACGATCGCTGGATGCTATGGCACCTCACGACGGCCGAACCTTGATCGCACCCGTGGCACAGGAGGAAATTGTCTGATGACCAATACGCCCTTGGAACGGATCTGGGACCAGCATGCGATCACCGATTACGGCGGCGGTCGCGCATTGATCCATATCGACCGCCACTTCGCGCATGAGGGCACCAGCGCCCGCGCCTTCGATGGATTGCGCCGAGCGGGATTGCCGGTGCGGCGGCCTGACTTGACGGTGGGGACGATCGATCACGGTATCTCGACGATGGCCGGCCGCACGTTGGAGACCTGGAAGCCCAGCGGTCCGCGCAACCTGACGATGAAGAAGAATTGCGAGGAATTCGGCGTCCGTCTGTTCAGCATCGACGACCCCAGGCACGGGATCGTGCATGTCGCGGGCCCGCACCTCGGTTTCGCGCTGCCCGGCTGCACCTACGTCTGTGGTGACAGCCATACCGCGAGCTGCGGTGGTGTCGGCGCCTGGGCCTGGGGGATCGGCACCACCGAGGTGATGCAGGTCTTCGCCACCCAGACCCTGGTCATGCGAAAACCGAAGACCTTGCTGGCTGAATTCAATGGCTTGCTGCCGAACGGGATCTACGCCAAGGACCTTATTCTGGCGTTGATCGGCCGCTACGGCGTCGATGCCGGTGTCGGTCATGTGGTCGAGTACGGCGGGCCGGCGATCCGCGCGATGCCGATCGAGGGGCGGCTGACGGTCAGCAACATGTCGATCGAGTTCGGCGCCCGCGGCGGGATCATCGCCGCTGACGACACGACATTCGAATACCTGCATGGCCGCGAAATGGCCCCGAAAGATGCGCTGTGGGATCAGGCGGTGAAGGACTGGCAGATCCTGTTCGATACGGCAGACGCCGAGTACGACCGGGTGATCGATATCGACTGTTCCACGCTGAAGCCGCAGATCACCTGGGGCAATTCCCCGCAGGATGTGCTGTCGATCGATCAGGCGGTGCCGGACCCGTCCTCCTTCGCCGACGCCGACCGCCGCGTGATGGCAGACCGAGCGCTCGGTTATATGGGACTGACGCCGGGCCAGCCGATCGAGGGAACGCCGATCGACATCGCTTTCATCGGTTCGTGCACCAACGGGCGGCTGTCCGACCTGCGTGCCGCCGCTGACATCGCGCGTGGCCGCAAAGTGAACCCGGGGGTCAAGGCCATCGTGGTAGCCGGCGCGGCGCACGTGAAGGCGGCGGCGGAAGCCGAAGGCCTGCACACGATCTTTCAGCAGGCGGGCTTCGAGTGGCGCGAAGCTGGATGCTCCATGTGCGTCGCCGCGGGCGGCGATATCGTGGCGCCGGGTCAGCGGTCGATATCCACCTCCAACCGCAACTTCGAGGGCCGCCAGGGTCCGGGTAGCCGCACCCATCTGGCCAGCCCGGCAATGGTCGCCGCGGCCGCGATCGCCGGATGCATCACCGATGTGCGCAAGCTGCTGAATTAGGAGCACGAAGAAATGGAAAAGTTCACCGTGGTCTCCGGCGTCGCGGCGCCGATGCTGATGACCAACATCAACACCGATTTGATCGCGCCCAGCCTGATGCCGGGACACACGCCGGATGAAGCGGTCAAAATGACGTTGCGGGAGAAGATGTTCGCCAACCTTCGCTTCACGCCGGACGGAAAAGAAAAGCCGGATTTCGTGCTGAACCAACCGCGCTACCGGGAGGCCCGCGTTATCCTTGCGGGACCGAACTTCGGCTGCGGCAGTTCTCGTGAAACGGCGGTCTGGTCGTTGATGGAAGCGGGCGTCCGCTGCGTGATCGCACCGAGTTTCGGAGACATCTTTCACGACAACGCATTTCAGAACGGGCTGCTGCCGCTGAAGCTGGACATGGCCGTCATCGAGCGGATCGCCGGGGCATTGGATCGTTCCAACGCAGCGGAGATCACCGTCGACCTCACGCGGAATGAACTGCTGGTGCCCGGACTGGAGCCGATCCGATTCGAACTGGCGGAGGATCGTCGCGAGCCGTTGATGGAGGGGCTTGATCAACTCAGTTTCATCCTGCGCAGCAAGGACGCGATCGAGGCGTTCGAACGCGACGACGTCGTGACTCGCCCCTGGGCTTATCCGGCCTAGTATCGCGCATCATAGAAGCGCGATACGTCGGTTTTGGTTTGAAGTCGCCGATTCACGCGGCGAATCGTGGTCGCGTCGCGACTCACGCTTCTCTGCGATCGGGTACTAGCATCATAGAAGCGCGATACGTCGGTTTTGGTTTGACGTCGCCGATTCGCGCGGCAAATCTTGGTCACGCCGTGACTCACGCTGCTCTGCGATCGGGTGACAGTTTCCGTCTGGTCCTGCCCACCAGATGCGCCAGCCGAACGGCTGCTGTTCGAGAGGTAGGGGCGTCGGGCGCGGCGGCGGTGGGACGCGGGAAACCGGCCATTGACACAGGCTCGCACCAAGCTAGAGCGTTGGGCTACATTGAAGCTGCCAATCAGCCCAAGGATACAGTCATGAGCGCCGCACGGGAACTGAGCACGGCCGCGGACCGCTTCGACCCGATGGCCGACCCGGTCGCCCAGGCCCGCGCGATCACACCGCTGTTGCGCGCCGCGGGTCCCGAGATCGAGGCGCTCGGCCAGTTGACCCCGGCTGTGGTGGAGGCGCTGCATGCCAGTGGGCTGTATCGCACCCTGCTGCCCCGCCAGTTGAATGGGTATGGCGCGGGGCTCGGGATTTTCGCGGAGGTGATGGCAACTCTTGCCGCGGCGGATGCCTCCACGGCCTGGTGCCTCGGCCAGGCGGTCGGCTGCTCGTTGGCGGCGGGCTACGTCGACCCGCCGATCGCGCGGGAGATCTGGGGTGACGACCCGCGCGGCGTGCTGGCCTGGGGCTTCCAAATTGAAGGCCGAGCGAAGGTCGTGCCCGGGGGCTACAGGGTGACCGGCAAGTGGGGGTTCGGCAGTGGCGGCCATCATGCGACCTGGATGGGCGCGCATTGCAATGTCGAGCTGCCCGATGGTTCCCTGCTGAAGGACGCCGACGGCAAACTGATCGAGCGCACCATGCTGCTGCGCCAGGACCAGCTGAACTGGTCGAGCAACTGGGACGTGGTTGGGCTGCGTGGAACCGGCAGCGACACCTACACCCTGACGGACGTCTTCGTGCCTGATGCGTACAGCGTGCGGCGCGACGTCGATGAGGAACGCCGCATCGACGAACCGTTTTTCCGTTTCACCACGACCAGTGCCTATTCCTGCGGGTTCTCCGGCGTCGCCATGGGCATCGCCCGCAGCATGCTGGACGAACTGAGAAGCCTGGCGCAGACCAAGAAACCGTCGCACACCGCCCGCACGCTGCGCGACAATCCGGTCATGCATCACCTGGTCGCCGAGAACGAGGCGAAACTGCGGTCGGCTCGGGCCTTCGTCATGGAATCGATCCGCGACGGGGAGGACTGCATCCGGCGCACCGGCGAACTGGACATGGAGAACAAGGTGCTGATGCGGCTGGCGACGACGACGGCCATAGCCCGCGCCAAGGAAGTCGCCGAATTCGCCTATCATGAGGCCGGCGCCGCCGCGATCTTCGCCAGCAGCCCGTTCGAGCGCAAAATCCGGGACATCCACGCCGTGGCGCAACAGGTGCAGGCGCGCACCGGTCATATCGAAGTCTGCGGTCAATACTTCCTGGGGTTCAATCCGACCGCCCGGTTTATCTGATCGGATACCATCGGATCGCGTGGGCCCGTTACGCTTTGCAGTGAGGAAACAAGCATGAAAGTCGGCGTCATCGGCCTGGGCAATATGGGCATGGGAGCCGCCCTGAACCTGCTGCACAAGGGTCACGAAGTCACCGGGTGTGAGCTGCGGGAAGACGTCCGAGCGGCGTTCGTTGCCGAGGGCGGCAGGGCTGTGGCCTCGCCGGGCGTGTTGCCGACGGACCTGGAAGCGGTGGTCGTATTTGTTATCAATGCGGTCCAGACCGAGCAGGTGCTGTTCGGCGAGAAGGGGTGCCTCGGGCGGATGCAGAAGGGTGGCGTTGTGCTGTGCTGCGCCACCGTCGCCCCGGAAGCCGCCAAGGCGCTTGGGCGCAAGATCGAGGATGCCGGATTCCTGATGGTGGACAGTCCGGTCTCGGGCGGTTCGGTCGGCGCGCGGGCGGGGACGATGACCGTGATGGGATCGGGGTCTGAGGCCGCGTTCGCCAAGGCTGGGCCGGTGCTGGAAGCGATTTCCACCAAAGTCTGGCGGCTGGGCGATGAGATCGGGGTCGGCAGCACGGTGAAGATGGTTAATCAATTGCTGGCTGGGGTGCATATCGCCACGGCGGCCGAGGCCTTGGCGCTGGGTATCCGGGCGGGGGCTGATCCGGAGACTTTGTACAAGGTGATCTCGGAATCCGCCGGCAGTTCCTGGATGTGGCAGAATAGGGTGCCGCATATCCTGGCGGGGGACGATACGCCGTCGTCGGCGGTGAACATCTTCGTCAAAGATTTGGGGATTGTGCTGGATCAGGCTCGGGCGCTGACGTTTCCGCTGCCGATGGCGGCCGCGGCGCATCAGTTGTTTCTGGCCGCTGCCGCGAACGGTCAGGGGCTGAAGGATGATTCGTTTGTGATCCGGGTGTGGGAGGCTTTGACCGGGATCGATTTGCCGGGGAAGAAGTGACGCGGGTTAGAGCATTTTCAGCCTGACTGTACAGCCTGAAAATGCTCTAACCTTTAGTTTGATCGCATGATTCACACGCTTTGAACGTTCCGCTCAGCGTGATCATGCTCTATGCGGCTGGCGCGGCGGCCTGAGTGGCTGGATTGCGGTGCGCGGGCAGGTTGGCGTGCTTTTTCTTCTGGTTTTGCGCGATGCGTTTGGTGGTCAGGCGTTCCTGGAACGCCTGCGTCCAACTTTTCCCGCCGGTCTTTTCGGCGATCTGTACTGCGTCACGCGCGGTCTCGACCAGGTCGAGCGCGTTTTCGATTGCGGGGCTGGGTGGGGTTGGGGCTTCGGCTGGTTGCGCCGTGGTGCCGGTTCGGCGGGCGCGCTGTAGCTGGTCCAGTTTGCGCTGCGCCTTGTGGGATTCTCGGCTGAGGCTGACGGCGCTGCCACGCAGGCGGAAGACTTTATTCAGTGAGAGCCCCGGGTCGGAGGCGTAGCTGAGCGCTTCCAGGGTGTGGAGCTGGAGGCTGATGATCTCGGCGGCGAGGGTGAGTTCGTCCGGGGTTTCGGCGTTGTAGGCGGCGAGCATCTGACGGGCGGCCTCGCGTCCGCCGGTTATGTCGCCGGCGGCGCCAGTGATGAAGAGAACGGCGAGGCGGCCGATGACCGTGTCCAGGATGGCCTGGGCGATGGGTGCCGGGAGGGACATTGGTTGGGCCTCGGGGGTTGGTGTTTGGCGTCGTTCGTCGGGAGATTAGGTTATTTTTCTTTGGATAGCAAGGAAAGATTTCATTGGGGTGATTTGGGCGGGGCTGGGAATTGGCGGATCGTGGCGATCCGAGACGGTCGGACGAGATTGCGATACCGGACGTTGGGGTCGTTGTGAAAATCGACGGAGGCGGTGGGACTGGGGTGCGTTACGATTGATCCCGTGCGGGGCAAAGTAATCAAGCGGACACGGAGTCACGCGGAGTTCGTACGGAGTTTCACTGAGAAAGGAATATGGCGCTTTGCGCTGTTGGTTTGCCTTTCGCGACCTGTCCGGCACGGGCGCAGACCATTCGTCGCTCGTCCCGCGGCCGAGACTGCATATGGCCGAGACTCCGCATCCCGAGACTGGGCATCCCGAGACTGGGCATGCCGAGACTGGGCATACCGAGACTGGGCATACCGAGACTGGGCATTGAGAAAAAATGTTTGATTATGTCTTCATATTTTCTGAAAATGACCGTGTGACGGGGCAACCTGCTCAGCGGCCACGATTTGCCCGGTGGGAGCCGCACGCAGTTCACCGCGTGCCTGATTGACGATCTGCCAGCCACCCCATAGGCCAAGCCCGCCGAGGATCGCGGCGACGATCACATCCGGCCAACCTGTTCCGGTTCCGAAAATGCCCAGAGCCGCGAGCAGCACGGCTGCGTTGCCGAGCGCATCATTGCGTGAGCAAATCCAGACCGAGCGCATATTGGCGTCGCCGGTGCGGAAGCGGTAGAGCATCAAGGCAACACCGCCATTGGCGATCAACGCAGCGATGCCGACCACGCCCATAACTTCGGCGCGTGGCAGCGTGCCGTAAAAGACGTGCCATGCCGAGCCGGCGAGCACCCAGAGGGCGAAGGCAATCAGTGTGCCGCCCTTGGCGACGGCGGCGCGGGCACGCCACGGGAGCGCCATCCCGGCCACGCCGAGGCTGATCGCGTAGTTAGCGGCATCACCAAAGAAGTCGAGCGCATCGGCTTGCAGAGCCGCCGAACCAGCAGCGGCACCGGCAACGATCTCGGCCGCGAAAAACCCGGCATTGATGACGAGCGCAATCCACAGCGCGCGCCGCCAGCTCGGGCTGTCCAGCATGTGGGGGCGGACAGCAGAGGAACAGGCTGAATCGTTACAACAGGCCATGCAAATGCCTCGGAGGTTTGCGACGGCGTGTGCTATAAACCTTGTAGCCACTACAGGGTCAAGGGCAGCGATGAACGTTGGGGAACTGGCGCGCACGGTCGACACCAAGGCGGAGACGATTCGCTACTACGAGCGCATCGGCCTGTTGCCCGAGCCGCCGCGAACATCGGGAAACTATCGTGATTATTCGGCCCGGCATGTCAGCCGCCTCAGCTTTATCCGGCGAGCGCGAGACCTGGGGTTTTCGATCGAGCAGATTCGGGTGCTGCTCGATCTTGCCGACCAGAAAGAGCAGTCATGTGCGGCGGTGGACGCCATCGCCCGCGCACATCTGGCGGACGTGAAGCGGAAGCTGGCCGACCTTACCGCGCTGCGTCGGGAACTGGACTCGCTGATCGGGCAATGTCGCCACGGCACGGTTGCGGAGTGCCGCATTCTCGAAGCCCTCGCCCCGTAGATATCGTCGTTGACCCGCTGGCGATGCGGGAAAGAATCGAGATCGAACCGGACCCGATTTAGATACAACGTGACGATGTTGGAATGTCTCTGCGTCGGTCCCGGGTGACGATTGGTCAAACCTCCAGCCGTGCGAAGGCCGCCCGCAATGTGGCCGCGCTGCGCTCCAATGCCGCACGCTCCTCATCCGCCATGACCGGCTTAAGGATCCGTACCACGCCCTGCCGCCCTAGTACGGTCGGGACCGAAAGTGTCGTGCCGTATTCCGGGACGTGGCAGCCGAGTGGAAAGACGGCGTGCTCGTCGCGGGTGATCGACTCGACCAAACGGCCACAGGCCATGCCGATACCGTATTGACTTGCGCCGGTGCCTTCGATGATGGTGATATTGGCATTACGCACCTGTTCCTCGACTTTGGCCTTGAACGCCTTGGCCTTGTCAGGCTCGATCATGTCGAGAACCGAGGCTCCGGCCACGCGAGCCGAGGACCATAGCAGGACCCGGGAGTTGCCATGCTCGCCGACGACCTGCGCATTTACCTCGTCAGGATGCACCTTGAGTTCGCGAGCGATGTAGAAGCGAAACCGCAATGTATCGATGTAAGTGCCCGAACTAAACACCCGATCATGTCCGGCGCAGCGGCGTGCGAGTTCAGTCAGCGGTTCGGGTGGGTTGGTGATTATCATGATCGCGGCGTCGGGCGCCGCGGTGACGATCTTCGGGACGATATCGGCGATGATGCGCGCGTTGGTGCCAAGCAGCCGTAGCCGTCCCGCCGGATCGTTGCGATCCATTGCTCCGCCGGCCTTTTCGTTAATGCCGACTGAGACGATGATCAATTCGGCACCTGCCAGATCAGGATAGGTGCCGGCGATGAGGCGCACCGGCGGACAGAGCGGCGTGCCGTACTGCATGTCGGTGACGACGCCGCGCACGCGCTGTTCGTTCGAGTCCAGCACGACGATCTCGTGCGCCGCGCCGCGGCCGAGGATCGCCATGATGCACGCGGTGCCAACCGCTCCGGCGCCGATAACACCGATTTTCATGCTGCTCTCCGTTCGTCCTGCGAGCGGATCATAGTTGCGATGCAGGTAAGCGGGCAAGAAAAACCGTATCCGCCGATCAGCGGCCGTGGCACCGGTGTGCTGATAATTGTCCATACGGCAGGGAAGGGTCGTCAGCCGGCTTTGGCTCCGCCCACCGGCTCGTCGTTTGATCGCTGCTCCGGATGCCCGAGAGTAACAAACCGTCATTACTTTGCGAAGTCGCAATGATATCGAGGTGGACCACGCCTATCGCTGGGTTCTTAAGTATGTCGCGCTGTTGGGTCAGGCGTTTCGAGCGCACAAGCGCCCCGTGGGGCTCAGCTGGCGAATGGATGAGACCGATGTGCGGATCAAGGGCAGCTGGAAGTACTTGTATCGGTCGATAAGGCCGGCGCCACAAAGGCCAGTTGCGGGCGACAGGCGAAATGTGCCCGGCACGGCAATTCTATTCATTGGCGGGATAAATCGAACCTGTCCTTGGATGGCGCTTGCCGCCCAGGAAATTTGCGACGGTACCAGATCGAGGCCTACAACCGGCGCAGGCCTGACGGGGTCCACACTCACTTCAATGCTGGTGACGTCCATTCCGGGTGGTTATAATCGATGGGTGGCATCCTAACTCCACATCGGCAATGATAAAAAGCACTAGAGGGAGCAGCGTCATGAGGATCAGCGAACGCGCTATCGGACCGGTGGTATCGCTTCCCGTTTGGCCCTCGTTCGTCTGAGCGGCGATGACGCTGCTGACGCTCGACGCCATCGGACGATCGTTCGGTGCGATCCAGGCCCTGGCGGGGGTGGACCTGTCGATCGCGGCCGGGGAGGTGGTCGGGCTGATGGGCGACAACGGCGCGGGCAAGTCCACGCTTGCGAAGATCATCGCCGGAAACTTTCCGCCCAGTTCGGGCACCATGATGTTCGACGGGCAGCAGGTCGCGTTTGCGCGCCCGGTGGACGCCCGAGCGGTCGGGATCGAGGTGGTGTATCAGGACCTGGCTTTGGCCGACAATCTGTCCGCTGCCGCCAACGTGTTCCTCGGGCGCGAATTGCATCGGCGGATCGGCCCGTTCCTGCTGCTGGACCACAGCGCCATGCAGCAGCGCGCGACGGCGTTGTTCCGCGAACTGAAGAGCGAGACCCGCGCCGAGGACCTGGTGCGGCAGATGTCCGGCGGCCAGCGCCAGGCGGTTGCCATTGCCCGGACCAGGCTGGCCGATGCGCGGCTGATCATCATGGACGAGCCGACGGCGGCGATCAGCGTGCGGCAGGTCGCCGAAGTGTTGGCGCTGATCGGCCGGCTGCGGGAGGCCGGGATCGCCGTCATCCTGATCAGCCACCGCATGCCGGACATCTTCGAGACCTGCGACCGCGTGGTGGTGATGCGCCGCGGCCGCAAGGTGGCCGACAAACCGATCGCCGCATCCAGCCCGCAGGAGGTGACCGGATTGATTACCGGCGCCCTGGAGACTGCCTGACATGGCGAACGTGATCTCTTCCGACATGCGCCGTCCCGCCTGGTACGCAGGCGGCTTTTTCGCGAGCCAGACGGCCTATGTGAGTGGCGCACTGGCGATCATCGTCATCATCATGGCCGCACTGGCGCCGGTGTTCCTGAGCCTCGGCAACCTGATCAATGTCGCAACCAACTTCTCCTATATCGCCATCGTCTCGCTGGGCGCCACGCTGGTCATCCTGACCGCGGGAATCGACCTCTCGGTCGGCTCCGTGATGGCGCTGACCGCGATCCTGACGGCGTTGCTGCTTCGCTGGACCTCGGCAAGCCCGCTGGGTGCGGTGCCGGGTCTGGCGATGAGCGTGGCGGTGCTGGGTGGCCTGCTTTCGGCTTGTGGCATCGGCCTGATCAACGGCCTGCTGATCGCGCGGCTGGAACTGACACCATTCGTCACCACGCTTGGCATGCTGAGCGTGGCGCGCGGGCTTTGTTACGCGATCACCCGCGGGGCGGGGGTGGCGATCACCGGCGGAGACGCCGACCTGTTCTCCAGCCTGACCGATGGCGACATCCTGGGCGTTCCGCTGCCGCTGATCTACCTGCTGATACTGGCCGCCGGCATGGGTGTCTTCCTGCACCACACCGCAAGCGGCCGCTATGTGTTCGCGCTGGGCGGCAACGAGCGCGCGGCCAGGCTCGCCGGGGTGCCTGTCGCGCGCATCAAGACCGGTGTCTACGTTGCCTCGGCCCTGCTGGCTGGTTTCGCCGGCATCCTGATGGCGGGGTGGCTGGGATCGGTTCCCGCCAATCTGGCGCAGGGCTACGAATTGCGGATCATTGCTGCCGCGGTGATCGGCGGGGCCAATCTGAGCGGTGGGATTGGTGGCCCGAGCGGTGCGGTGGTCGGTGCGGCGTTGATCGAGGTGATTCGCAACGGATTGGTGCTCGCACGTGTCGACACCTACTGGCAGGACACGCTGGTGGGGGTGATCATCATTGCAGCGGTCGTCGTCGATCGGCTGCGCAGCCGCCGGACAGGGTCTTAAACACGCCGGCAGAACCAACAAGGGGAGAACAACAAGATGCGCTACATTCTGATGGCGACGCTGGCGGTGGCCTGTCTGGCCGGACCGGCCCGGGCGCCGGGGCACGCGGCGGACGCTTACCGGTTCGCAATCGTTCCGAAGGCGATGAACAACCCCTATTTCGACCTGGCGCGGGATGGCTGCGAGGCGGAAGCCAAAAAGCGGGGCGTCACCTGCACCTATACCGGCCCGGTGGAGCAGGAACCCGCCGCGCAGGTGCAGATCATCCAGGACCTCATCAGCCAGCACGTGGATGGAATAGCGATTTCGGTCGCCGACGCTGCCTCGGTCAAGCGGGTGATCCACCAGGCGCGGCAGGCCGGCATCGTCGTGATCACCTTCGACGCCGACAGTCCGGACAGCGAGCGGCAGGCCTATGTCGGCACCGATAACGCGGCGCTCGGCCGCGCGCTGGGGCAGATGCTGCTGAAGGCGCACCCCAAACCCGGCCCGTTCGCCATCGTGTCCGGTGGGCCGGCGGCGGCGAACCTGGCGCAGCGCGTCGATGGCGTGCGTGCCGTGCTGAAACCGGCGGGGTGGACCGAGATCGGCGGGTCCCCGACGTTCTGCAATGACGACTCGGCGCTTGGCGTGCAGCAGATGACCGACCTCATGACCGCCAACCCCAGCCTTGCCGCGATCGTGCCGGTGGGCGGCTGGCCGCTGTTCACCCAGGGCGCCTTCACCGGCTTCGTCAACGCCCATAAAGGGGCGATCACCAGCGGCGCCTTCAGCATCGTGAGTGCCGATACGCTGCCGGTGGAACTGCAGGCGCTGCAGGCGGGTCAGGTGAGCGGACTGGTCGGGCAGCGGCCGTTCGAGATGGGCGAAAAGGCCATCGACATCATGCTGGCGCTGAAGAAAGGTCAGGCGCAGCCGGTCACGACCTATGCCGGGCTGGACGAGGTGACGAAAGAGAACGTGGGCCGGTTCGTCAAACCCTGAGCGGCAGGGTTGCCCTGCTACGCTTCGGTGTCGCGGGCCGGGCCGTGACGTATTAGGAACGAAATGGCGGCCGCTCGGACCAGTTCGGGGGGCGTGCCGTTGTCGATCCGCCGGGAGATCGTCGACGATGCAGTCTCTTATTCGTGACAGCATCGAACGCCGTGTGGATCTTTTACGCCGGCGAGCGGGCCCCACCTACTGGCCCGATCGGAGATTATGATGCACCGCACAATCGCTATCGGTATCCTCCTGGTGCTCGCCGGCTGCAGCAGCCAGCCTGAGGCCCCCGTTCTGGGCGCGTGGCAAGGCACCCAGCCGGGGAGTAACGTGCTGTCTGAAAAAAATGTCGATCTGGTGCTGCGGGGCCTTCCCGACGCGCAGGGCGGTCAGTACTGTCTCGCCACCGGTGAGCACGATCCGTCGGATCGGGTCAACCAGGGGCAACCCAGGACAGGCGGCGCGTGGGCGCGCAGCCAACGGGTGATCGACGGGCGGAGCGTAACGGTTTTCCATCTGAACGACACTTTGCCCGACGACATCAGCAGCTATGCTCTGATGCCGGACGGCACGCTGCGTGGCCTCAACCCGAACGGTACGCTTGGCACCACGCAGGAGGCCTCCCTGTATGCGCTGTCTCCGGTGCCGGCGGGGCCGCGGCGCGGAAGGGTTTGACCGGCGGATCGCCGGAACCCCCGGGGTTCGGCCGGAGGATGATCACTGCACGTAACGTTCGAAACGTGTGAATCATGGATACTTGGCGCATTCTCGGGCGGTACAGTCAGCCTGAGAATGCGCCAACATCGAGCGCTTGACCAAAGCACGCGAACCACGCGATCCCCTGCGTCCGCCACAAAATGCGACAAACTTGGGGCAGGACACTAGAAGTTGATGTGCGACTTGAACCCGAAAACGGCTGCGTCCTTGATGTTAGCCTGCGCGTTCGGCCGGAAGACGTATTGAAAATCAGGCTCGAAGCTTATGCCGCGGGCGACGTGGATGTCGTAGTTGACCTCGAGGATCGCTTCGTGTGTCTGGACACCGGTCGCGTTGCCGGCGATGGGCAGGCCGAATTCCGCATCGAGCGCTTGTTCGGCGGCAAGCTGGTCGCTGACGTGCTGGTAGTTGAACAGGATCCCGATGGTGTCCTGCGGCCGGGCGGGCCAGAAGTCGCGGTCGAGGGCGGCGATGTAGACCTGGTCAGTGTAATTGGATAGCGCCGGGTCGGAGTGAACGTAGCCGGCCAGCAGAATGATGCCGTCGGTCGGGCCGGGGCCGTTGCGGAAGATCATTTGATCAGCCGCGATCCAGTAGTTCGTCTTGTTCCCGGTGCTGGGCGTCCCGCTCAGCAACGCGGCGGAACTGGTGAAGAACTGCTGGTCGGTCGAACTGTCGTAGGCAAAGCCGAGTTTGTAGTGGCCTGGCATCGCTTGCGGGCCGATTTGGGGCTCATAAGCGATCTCTACCGGCACCTCCACACCGCTGTCCCGGGCGCCGTTGAATTCGAACCCGGTGCGATAGTATTGGTTGGTGTAGAGCCCCTGGTTGACTTCGTACAGCCCGGTCTGGATGTAGGTTTGCGGTGTCGGCCGGACGCGGACCCGGCCGCCCCACACGGCGTCAGGGTATGAGCTCATGCCGATATCGGCGCCCGGCAGCTCCTTGGGGTTCCCGCACAGTCCATTGTTCATGAAGTTGCAGTTGAGCGGCGAGGCGTCGAAGTCGTTCAGCACGGGCATGCGCCCGACCGCGATGTCCACGCGCCCGTCCAGCAGGCTTTGTTCGGCATAGACGTAGACCAGATGCACGAGCACATTGCCGCCCGCCCCATAGATCTCCTGAACCGGGATCAGGTGGTCACCGAACAGGTTGCTGTCGTTGGCGCCCTGCCGGTTGACGAGGACCATATGGGTTGAAAAACCTTTGAATCCGGCCAGCTTTTCCCAGTCTACGTCTGCTTCGAAGCCCACCTGGCCGGCATAGGTGGCGCCCTGCTTCACGCCGCCGGAGACGTTGCCCGCGACCTCGGCCACCCAGTCCACCGTGAGGTCGATGCCAATGTTGTGCAACTGCGTGCGCAGCCCACCCCAGTCGCCAAACAGATGATCGCTGGGCGCCGGCGGCGGCGCGGTGGGCGGGGCGAGCGCCTCGCTCGGAAGGATGCCCACGCCGTTGTTGACTTGCGCTTTGGCCGTGGGTGCGG
Organism: Rhodopila sp.; assembly: GCA_028291505.1. Classification (GTDB taxonomy): domain Bacteria; phylum Pseudomonadota; class Alphaproteobacteria; order Acetobacterales; family Acetobacteraceae; genus Rhodopila. The sequence goes on from JAQGHW010000092.1 coordinate 19,588, forward strand.
CCAGTGCCATTGCCAGTGCTGCGACGATACGAATCTGCGTCGCTCGCGATTGCGAATTCCTGGTCATTCTACGTTTTCTCCCGTGGTCAGGCTTGGCGCGTCGCGGACTTTGGCCCACGTTCACGCCGGTCGCCGATGATTACACAGACCCTCGTAGAAATCTGTGGTATTTTTGCGACCCTCGGTAAAAAATCATGTGTAACGAAATGGCACCCGCGTGGCGTGGCCGTTCGTCCGCGGTTCAGGAGCGCCGGATGACTCCCAGCCCGGTCGGCAACGGCAGGAAGCCATCCATCGCCAGACCCACGCCACCGAGTTCCACCGCATCCTCTCCCAAGGCGGAGACGATGATTTCGACCTGGTCGCCGATCACCATCAACGCGTTGTTCGCCAGGGCCGCGCGTGCCGCGGGCAGCAGCCTTGCGCTGAGGACCGCCAGTGTGCCGGCCAACACGATCCGGCGTGGGTTGAGCAGGTTGCTGAGGTTGGCGAGAGCCAGCCCGAGCATATCGCCCGCCTCATCAAGGACGTCGCGGACCACGGAATCGTCTTCCGCGGCCTGGACGATCGCCGCGGTGTCGTCCAGCGAGCGGCCGCGGTTCGCCAGGCGGGCACGAAGGGCGGGTTCAGAGATGTAGGCTTCGAGGCAACCGCGCGCCCCGCAGCCGCAAAACTGGCCGTTGGCGACGACCTTCATGTGTCCCAGTTCACCCGCGAGTCCGACGCCACGGTAGAGCGCGCCCTGCAGGTAGAGCGCGCCGCCGATGCCCGACCCGCCATGCACGGTGACGAAATCATCCACCCCGCGGCACGCGCCGAACAGGTGTTCAGCGAGCGCTACCGCCTTGGTATCGTTTTCGACCTGGACCGGAACTGGAAACAGCGCGCGCAGCTTCGCGCCCAGCGGCACGTCGCGCCATCCCATCCGCGGCGCCAACACCAGGTGACCTGTTGGATTGATCAGTCCGTGCTGGCCCACGCCGATGCCGCGCACGTGGCTGTACCCTAGCCCGATGCCGGCCAGCATCGTCTCCACGCCGTGCTTCAGGTTGCCGAGTGCCAGTTCGACCGTGGCGCCTGGTGCGACCTGCAGTGCCGCAAGACGCGCTCCATCCAGGCTGCAGGCGATCAGGCGGATGCAGTCGGACTCGATGGCCGCAC
>JAQGHW010000870.1 GCA_028291505.1 Rhodopila sp.
CAGGCTCATAACCTGAAGGTCATAGGTTCAAATCCTATCCCCGCAACCATCGATCAATGCACCAAGACGGCGGCCGAAAACCCGGCACCCCGAGAGGGCTTGCGGGCCTTTTTTTGTTGCTCGCGGCAAGGCCACTCGCGCGGAAAGCACGAACACCTCCATCGTTACTGAGAGTCTGTGGCGCCCCCGTCAGCAGGGGATGCCAACTGATGGGTCTGGCGCGTTCCGCCTTCCATCACGCTTCCCCTGTTCCGACCGCGCCCAGCGATGTTGTCGCCCGGATCAAGGCGATCCGCGATGAATTCGAATGCTGCGGTTGTCGGTGGGTGGGTGCGGCTGTGCCCCATCAGGGTGTGGTGTGAACGGCAGGAAGCTACGCCGCCTGATAAAGGAGCATGACCTTCAACCCAAGCGGCGGCAACGCTATGTCTGACGACCGACGGCAACCATGCGGGCCGACCCGTCCAGGCCTGACAAAGAACCTGATGCTTGCACACCAGCTTCGGATCGCTGATCTGACCTACGGCTTCGTCTATCTCCCCGCCATTCTCGATGCCTGCTCGCGCGCGGTGATCGGCTGCGCGACCAGCCGTTCCACGGATGCACGTGCCCCCGCCGCCACCCCGAACGCCGCCATCGGGGGCCGTGCGCCGGCCAAAGCTGCATCCACCGTTCCGATCGAGGGTCACAGTATGCCTCAGAAGCCTGCCGCGCGCTGCTGACCGCCCAGGGGATGAAGGGTTCGATAAGCCGCCGCGGCAATCCTTTTTTGTTCACCTGCAGGGGCGCACCCCTCAAACGAGGTCCTTTTCCCATATCGAGTTCGAGCTGAATCCGGCAAAATGTACCAGCGTCAAGGCTCCAAACTCGTTGGCGGCAATGAGACTCCAGTCACCTTATACCAACGGCCTGAAGTATTGATTTTTCGTCAAATTGGCCGACTGCGGGTATTATTCACCGCATATTGGGGATCCGATGCGATAATATGACGGTCAAGATCAGAAACACCACCGCACCGCATGGCTTTATGTAGGTCCAGTCATTCGTCTTCCGCACGATCTTGCGGCACACCCTACCGGTCATCGGCGCTGCGATCGAGCACCGGCGCGGCACATTCAGCAGATCCAGCCGCTCATCGCGGTGAAAAAACGTCCTCCGGGGCTGGCGGAGTGACTTAGTCACCGGTGAATAGATCGCGCGGTCGCCGCCAAACCGAATGACGGCGCCGCTGTTGGCGAGAATGGTCTCCGCCGCCTTCGGTGCGCGCCGCGGCGCTCGTTTAACAGTCCGGCAACCAGGAAGCCGGGGCGGGGCAAGGCGTGCCCAGCACGGTCGCGCTGCCCGCTGGATCGGTGATCGTGTACACGGTCGTTTCGATACCACGGTCGGTCTCTGTCGTGCGCCGCAATGAATTGCCCGCGGCCCAGCCTGCGCTCGAAAAGATCGCGGCCGGGCGACTGGTGACGGCCAGCGCGCAGCTTCTGAAACGTGGCGATGAGGAAACTGCCGGTTGGACGGCCTGGGGGACGAACTGTACCTTTCCAGTTAGCCTCAAACCGCTTTAGCATACTCACAGCATGGCCGCCTGCGTGGGCCTCGTCCAGCAAGGAGCGAATTATGTCCGAGGCCGTTGCAAACGGATATGCTTCGCTCGACGCGGGCCAGCTTGCCGTGGTGCGGCGGCGAGCCATCCTGTCCTGCGCCATAGGCAATTTCTTCGAGCTTTTCGACTTCACCATCTACGGCTACTTCGCTGTCGCAATCACGCGTGCCTTCTACCCGTCCGGCTCGATGTACGGCACCTACGCCGCATTCGGCGCCGCGTTCCTGATGCGCCCGATCGGCGCCATCGTGCTCGGTGCCTACGGCGACCGCATGGGACGCCGAGCCGCCTTGGTCGTTACGATCGGACTGATGGCAGGCGCGACCGGCGCGGTGGGGCTGATCCCGACCTATCATTCCATCGGTTACTGGGCGCCGGTGCTGCTGGTGCTGTGCCGCCTCCTGCAAGGTTTTTCCACCGGCGGCGAGTGGGGCGGGGCTGCCGCGTTCCTGGTGGAATACGCGCCGCCGGGAAAGCGAGGCCTGACCGGAAGCTGGCAGCAGTTCAGCACGCAGATCGGTGCGCTCACTGGCTCGCTGTCCGCGGCGCTGTTGGCCGCCAGCCTCAGCGAGGCCGATTTCTACGCCTGGGGCTGGCGCATCCCGTTCCTCTGCGGCTTCCTGCTGGGTCCGGTCGGCTACTACCTGCGCAGGAAGGTGGCGGAGACGCCGGCCTTCGAACGTGCGGTCGAGACGCGCGCCGTCGAACGGGCGCCGCTGCGCGTGGCCGTGCACGAGTATGGCACCCGCATGATCCAGGCGTTCGGCCTCAGCATTATCGGCTGCATCGCCCACTTCATCTTCGTCGTCTACCTCGTCTCCTACGCCATCAACACCATGCACCTGCCGCCCAGTTCGGCACTGTCCTGCGCTGTCGCGTCCGGCTGCGTGGTGGTCGTGCTGACGCCGCTGGTCGGCGCACTCACCGACCGCGTTGGCCGCCGGCCGCTCATCCTGGCCGGCGCGCTG
>JAQGHW010000871.1 GCA_028291505.1 Rhodopila sp.
CCCGAATCTGAAGTCCGCCATAGTGGCGAACCTCAGAATTCGCGACACTAGCTCTTTGTTTTCAGTGGCCTGCTGGTCCCCTGCGTGCGCCGCAAGATGCGACGGACTTCGGGGGCAGGACACTAGCCTGCTTGTTGTTCCGTCGGCCGCCGGCCGACATTCACCGGTATTTCCATTTCGTGCCCCTGACGCCGGATCATGACCCGGACGCTGTTGCCAGGTGCGACCACGGCAACCGCGCGGATCAGCCCGCGGGAACTTTCGATCTTATCGCCGTTGATGGCGATGACCACATCGCCCGCCCTGATCCCCGCCTTCGCGGCCGGTCCAGTGCGATCGAGGGTCGCAATCGTAACCCCGCCATCGCGATCTTCGACCGATACGCCCAGCCAGCCCCGCTCGATCGTGCCTTTGCTGAGAAGCTGGGTCACGGTGCGGCTGACCGCCTCGCTGGGGATGGCGAAGCCGATGCCGACCGAGGCCCCGGTTGGCGACACGATCACCGAACTCACGCCAATCACCTGGCCCTCCATATTGAATACCGGGCCGCCGGAGTTGCCAGGGTTGATCGGGGCATCCAACTGCAGAAAGTTATCGAACGGGCCGGAGCCCAGGTCGCGCCCCTCGGCCGAAATGATGCCGACGGACACCGACCCGCCCAGGCCGAACGGGTTGCCGGCGGCCATGATCCAATCGCCGACCTCGGCCCGCCGCGAGTCGCCCCACGTCACGCTCGGCAGCGAGTCCTTGGTTTCGACCTTGATCACCGCGATGTCGGTCAATTCGTCCCGGCCCAGCACGGTGGCGGGAAGCCGGCGGCCGTCGGTCAGCGATACGATGATCTTGTCGGCGTGATCGACGACGTGGTTGTTGGTCACGATGATGCCGGAGGAGTCGATGATGAAGCCCGATCCGGCGCCGGCCACCTGCTCCCTCCGGTTGCCGAAGCGGCGGCGGAACTCGCGCCCGAGCGGGGTGTCGCGCAATTCTGGGGGCAGTTCGCTGAGCATGTCGCCGCCCGACATGGTTTCGGTCACCGCGATGTTCACCACGGCCGGCAGGACTTTCTTGACCAGCGGGGCCAGGCTGTCCGGGGCGCCACGGGCATTGGCGGATTGCGGGGAGCACGCGCCGATCAGCAAGGCCAGGCTCAGGACCAGGCTGTGGGAGAATCGCTGCCAAACCATGCTGGCCGGCCCCGGGGATGCCGGCCGCCACGGGGATGTCGCCAGCCCGGGGGATGTCGCTCGCCCCGGGGATGGCGCTCGCACGGGGGATGGTGCTCGCCCGGGGGATGTCGCTCGCCCTGGGGATGTCGCTCGCCCTGGGGATGTCGCTCGCCCGGCGAATATCGGCTGCCACGGGAATGCGGCCCGCCCGGGGAATGCGGCCCGCCCGGGGGATGTCGGACGCCAGGGGGATGTCGGACGCCAGGGGTATGTCGGCCGAAGGTAGGCTGGGTCGGCTGGCATGATATGGGTCGGTTCTCCGGGTGGGCGTGCAGGCGATCTGCACATGGCACGGGGCGGGGGCTGTCACAAGAATCCCCGGACCCAGTTTCTTGATCAGTCTTCAGCGGGTTCAGCGCCATCTTCGGGCCAGCGGTGCCTTGGGTAGCGCCCGCGCATGTCGCGGCGGGCGTCGGCCCAGGCGCCTTTCCAGAAGCCGCCCAGGTCGGCGGTAACAGCGATCGGCCGTGCCGCTGGTGATAGCAGAGCCAGCCGCAGCGGGATCCGCCCACCGGCCAGCAGCGGTGTCGTCGCCATGCCGTAGAACGCCTGTGCCTTGGCCGAGGCCAGCGGCGGCGCCTCGGTGTAATCGATCTCCGCCCGCCCGGTGGGAAGCGGCAGGTGAGTCGGCAGTTCGCGGTCCAGGCGCGACGCAAGCTCCCACGACAGCAGGCCGCGCAGGATGCCGAACAGGTCTGCTTTGCCGATGTCCGACAGCCGAACCATGCCCGACAGGTGCGGTGTCAGCCAGTCCTGGATGGTGGCTTTCAGCGCCGCATCGCTGATGTCTGGCCAGCCCGCGTCCGGCTCGATCCCTCGCATCAGCGCGATTCGATGCTGCAGCTGGCGCGTCGCGTCGGTCCACGGCAACGGGCGGAGGTCCTGGGCCGCAACGGCATTGGCGAGTGCCTCGGCGACCAGTGCCGGATCGGCCGGTTCGGTGCGGTCGGACAGGATCAGGGCACCCAGGCGCCGGCGGCGGCGTGCCAGCACCGTCCCGGTGACCGGGTCGAAGCCGGATTCCACCTGTTCGGTGACCCGAGCGGTCAGCGCCGGGGGCAAGGCGTCCGGATCGAGCGGCGCGGCCAGTCGAATGCGTGAGGCGGTTTTCAGCTCCAGCGATGCGGCGACCAGCAGGCCGGCTTTGGACAGCGGATCGCTGATCGGCAGGCGGGCGCTGCCGCCACCGGACAGGCGAAAGGAGCCTGGTTCCCCTCGGCGCTGCGCGATGCGATCGGGGAAAGCGGCGGCGAGCAGCGGCCCGGGCTCGCCCGAGGCTTCGGTGTCCGCGGGCACGCGCATGCGGCGGCGATACTGCCCGGCGGCGCGGCGGATGCGGTTCAGGGCGCCGCGGTCGGCGTTTGGATCGCCGTGCGCGATCGCGGCAAGCCGGCTACCGATGTCGGCCGGGGCATCCTGGGTGCGCAGCGGATCGCGTTCCTCCAGCAGCGCGGCCAGGTCAGCGGCGAGGGCGGCCTGTTCGCCGGTTCCTCCCGCCCCCGTCGCCGCCGCCCCCGTCATCGCCGCCCCCGTCATCGCCGCCACCATCATCGCCGCCAGCCTGGGATGGGCGCCGATCCGGGCCATTTCGCGGCCGCCTTCGGTGATGCGGTCCTGGGCGTCCAGTGCGCCCAGGTCCTTCAACAGCGCGGCGGCGGCGGCCAGTGCTCCGGCCGGGGGCCTGTCCTGGAACGACAGACCGGCCGGCGGGGTACCCCATGCGGCGCATTCGAGCACCAGCCCGGACAGTTCCGCTTCCAGGATTTCCGGGCGGTCGAAGGCCGGCAGGCCTCGATGCAGGGCCGGGGACCAGATGCGGATGGCTGTCCCCGCTGCCTCACGGCCGGCGCGCCCGGCACGCTGATCGGCGGCGGCGCGGGAGATGCGGGCGGTGGTCAGCCGGGTCAGGCCGGTGGCCGGATCCAGCCGCGGGGTGCGTCGCCAGCCGCCGTCCACGACAATGCGCACCCCCGGAACGGTGAGGGACGTTTCCGCGATGGACGTCGCCAGCACGACTCTCCGACCGTCGGCCGGGCGCAGGGCGCGGTCCTGTTCGGCGGGCGGCAGGTCGCCATGCAGTGGCAGGACCAGGGCGCTGCAGTCGTTGAGGGCGGTCTGCACACGGCGGATTTCCGCCATGCCCGGGAGGAAGGCGAGGATGTCGCCCTCGTGCCTGGCCAGCGCGGTTCGGATGGCCTTCGCGACGGCGTCCGGAAGGTCGCGGATGTGGGGAATGTCGCGCGGCTGGTGTTCCACGGTGACCGGGAACATGCGGCCGGCGCTTTCTATGATGTCCGCGTCCATCAGGCCGGACAGGCGGGCTCCGTCCGCCGTCGCGGACATTGCCAGCAGCCGCAGATCGGGCCGCAGCATGCGCTGCAGGTCCAGGCACAGCGCCAGGCCGAGGTCGGATTCCAACGATCGTTCGTGGATTTCGTCCAGGATGACCGCGGCGACGCCATCCAGGCCGGGATCGGATTGCAGGCGGCGGAGCAGCAGGCCCTCGGTGATGACTTCTATCCGTGTCTCAGCGGACCCGGCGCCGTCGAGGCGGGTGCGGTAGCCGATGGTTTTTCCCACTGGCTGGTCGAGCAGGAACGCCATGCGGGTAGCGGCGGCGCGAGTGGCGAGGCGGCGGGGCTCCAGCATCAGGATGCGGCCGTCCGCACACCACAGCGCGTCGAGCAGGGCGAGCGGGACAAGCGTGGTCTTGCCGGCGCCCGGTGGCGCGACGAGCACGGCATTGCGACCGGCATTCAGCGCGCTGAGCAGGGCAGGGAGGGCGTCGGTGATGGGGAGGTCTGGCACGATGGGTGGGGTGATAGACGGTATCCCGGGCCGCGTCATCGGCGGGGGGACCGAATGGCTTGGCGGGGTGTGGGAAGGGTGCGCCCCAACTTCGACCGTCATGGTTCGGCGAACTCCGGGCCACCTATTCCAGCACGTACGGGTGACAGGTGGATTGGACCCGAAATGAACCCGGCTGCTGACCGGCCACCGAACGTCCGTCTCGTTACTGGAACGGTAGGTAGCGGAAGCTGAACAGCAGCATGTTCTCGTTCGCGGAAGGCGCCACCGAGCTGCCCGGAGTTGCCCCGACACCCCGGAACGTGTTGCGCTCCACAAACTCATACTGGGCGCCGGCCTCGACGGTGCCGTACGTGGACCTGATGATCCGCCACCACGCCCCGATCGTGCCCTCGACGACGGTGGAGGTAACGGCGCTGCACGAACCGAGTTCAACCTCGCACCCGGCAAGGTTCACGTTCGGGTTGCCGTAGCCGGCGGTTCCCGCGTAGGCCTTGCGAGCGACGCCCTCGGCACCGCCATAAGCGTAGACATCGACCGCCGGAATCGGGTGGCCGACAAACCCGCCCATGATCGAATACCCAGACAGCGGCTCGATCTTCCCGACGGGAGAGAACGTGGCGTCGGCAAGCTGGGCGGCGCCGTACCGACCGACGCCCTGACCGACCAGTCCGCTGACCTGGAAGTCCAGCATCTTCGGCACCAGCGGCAGGATCATGCCACCGCCGATCCCCTCTCCCGTCGTCTGGTAGTTCTTGCCGGAGCCGCTGGTCGCTAAGGAAACGCGTCCGCCCAGAAACCGCAACAGTCCATACAGCTCGTAGTGACCCCAGCCCGGATCGGCCGCCACCTTGGCGATTATGTCCGGCGCCAAATTGTCGCTGTACGACTGGATCGTGTTGACATTCGAACCACCGCATTGCCCGAATTCCAGCGTGCCACCACCGGTCGCCGTCGTTGCCTGGGTGCCGGTCAGGCAGTTCGGGCCGGCGGCACTGCCGAAGGTCGTCTGCGGCTCCTCCAGTGAAAGACCCACCCACACCTTGCGGTCGGCGAAGTCCTTTACCACCCGAAGTTCAGCCTGACGCGCCCAGTCGAAGCCGACGACGTATTGTGCGTCGATGCTCAGCGGCACGTTCTCCTGTCGCGGTATCAGGCCTGTCTTGTACATCGTCGCGAGGCTCCACGCCTGGCCGCCCAGCACATGCAGGCCCAGATCCGTATTGTCGTAGTTGGCCCAGAACTGGCGCAGCCGCGGCGTGTAACTGTTGCTCTCGTTCGAGTTCGAAGACGTGCCGGCGCTCAGAAAATCTGTCTCCACATAGGCGGTCAGCTTCTGCGCTGCATCGATCTGCCCTTCGGTCAGCAGCGTGAGGCGGCTTTGCTGCGCGGTCTCACGGTATTCGGGAATGTGGTAGTTCGGGCTGTTGGGAAGCGGGATTCCGCCGAAGCTGGTATCGATGCTTGCTGCTTCGTTACGTGATCGATAGATACCTTCCGCCGCCGCATACCCACCCAGCGTGACCGTCAACGCGCCGACCCGGAAGGCTCCTTGCGGCAGCGGCGGTTCGGCGGGCTGCGCGGGCGCCGTAACGATTTGCGCCGGCGGCGGTGCGGCGGCAACGTGCGCGACCTGCGCCGAGGCTGCCGCCGCCTGCGCCTGCGCCGCCCTGGCCTGATCCTGCGCCGCCTTCAGCGCTCGGTCGCGCGCCGCGAGGCTCGCCTTGACTTGCCCTAACTCGCTTTGCAACGCCTTGATCTGCTGTTCGATGGACTGGATCTGGGCCTCGGTCTGCGCCGCCGCGGGCTGCGCGAGCACCAATCCGCCGATACTGACGGCACAAAGCAAGGAATAGTTGAATCGCGCGATCTTGTTCATCGATCCCTCGACCAGGGTGACATGGGCCTTCGTCCCGGGTCACACCCTATGGGAGGGCACGCTCTGTGGTCGGCGGCGGTTTGATGACAGTTTTTTCACTTTTTCGTAATGCGCCCGCCCTGCTGGCAGCAAACGATTCGAGGTGGACGTTTTAGTTGTTGCCGGTTGCTTGGGAAGCGATTTTGCTGGCGGACACCGGTCCGGTGATATCCCATCGATGCGGCGTTCTGCGATCCGTTGACAGCGTCCGACGGTAATGCTATCAATTTGATAGCACAGGAGGATTGTCATGGGAAGCCTGATTGTCCGCGGCGTTGACGACGAACTGATCACCCGCCTCAAGGGCCGCGCCGTTGCCCATGGTCGTTCAGCAGAGGCCGAACACCGGGAAATTCTTCGGCGGGTTCTCATGGAGGGATCGACGGAGATGCCGTTTGGCGATTTGCGTGGTAAAATTCGCATGGCGCCTGACTTCGACCAGACGCCGGACGATATCATAGATGCCATGGAAGGCGGCAGCGTGTGAAGTTGCTCCTCGACACCCATGCTTTGTTGTGGGTTCGGGGAGAGCCTGAACGCCTGAAGGCCGACACTAGGCGCGTCCTGGCTGACGACGACAACGCGGTGTTTGTCAGCGTGGTTTCGCTCTGGGAAATTGTCGTAAAATGCCGGATCGGGAAGCTGCAAGCCGACATCGCCACGATCATCGCGCGGATGGCACCGGCAAGTAAAATACAGTTGCTTGGTATCAAGCCGCAGCACTTGATTGCGTTGAATAGTCTGCCGTTTCGCGAACAGCACCGAGATCCTTTCGATCACCTGATCATCGCACAGGCGATCTCGGAAGGCATGACGCTCGTTACCCAAGACCAAAATGCGCCACTGTATCCGGTGCAGATCATGTCCCCGTGACGCACAAGTCGACCTATGTTCCTGGCGCAAAACAAGGCGCGCTGCCACTCGCCCGGAAGGAGCGTACTAGTACCCGATCGCAGAGAAGCGTGAGTCGCGACGCGACCGCGATTCGCCGCGTGAATCGGCGACTTCAAACCAAAACCGACGTATCGCGCTTCTATGATGCGCGATACTAGGTAGTTTCCGGACCTGCCAGAATAGATTTCAGCAGCTATAGTCTTGATGCTGACCCGATCCGGCGAGCCAGTACGTGCCGCGGCGGGAATGC
>JAQGHW010000872.1 GCA_028291505.1 Rhodopila sp.
AACGTCCATCGCTTCAGGTCCTCGGTGGATGACCAGCTTTCGGCAAGATCCGGTTCGATCGACAGATCCTCGCGCATGCGGGTCAGGCCATTGAAGACGATATTGTCGTAGATATACTCGTCGCCGAGGGTCGTGAGCATCGGATCGAGTGTATTGAGCGACGTGCTGATCCCGATGCGCAACACGGCCGCCGCTGCTCGGGCAGGCCGGTACGACGAAAGAACGATTGATGACCCGATCACCATCCTGCGCGTTATCGGCATGGCCAGCCTTTCAAAATTGTCGCGCGTCGTTCCATGTGGACGCCAGACAGGGTGGACCAGAGCCAGGGCTTGGGCGTCCGTCGTGCGGCGCTCATTCGCGTCGTCACCAATGTAGTGACGAGCAAGCGGCGTGCCACCGCGGCTACGTAGGGTCGCGTTGACATCGACTCCTCATTCCCGTCATGGCCATGACGGGGGGCGGGCGATGTGTCGATCCCAATGCGGAGTGGTATAAGGTCGCTCCGGGCCCAGCCCCGCTCGCATTGGCGGTTGCGACTCCGCCCGAGCGCATCAACCCCTCAGCCCGGGTCCCGAAGATTCTCCCGCAGGGTGCGACCGGCATATTCGGTTCGGAACAGACCGCGCCGCTGCAATTCCGGCACGACCATCCGGCCGAATTCCTCATAGGTGCTGGGAAAAACCGTCGGCGGCAGCACGAAGCCGTCACACGCGCCACCCTTGAACCAGTCTTCCATATAGTCGGCGATCATCGCCGGCGTGCCGGCCAGAAGGCCGCGTGGCTTGCGGACCGCCTGCGCGAAACTGATTCCCTGCGCCTTCGCCACCTGGCTCATCCGGTCGCGTGACCCCTGGACCCCCTGGCTGCCGGCGGCCACCTCCGCCGCCTCGGCGGACTCGAGAGTGCTGAGATCCACCCCCAGCAATGCCGAACTGGACGCCAGCACCAGCTCCGGATCGATCAGCGTGTCCAGGAACGCCGCCTTTTCCCGCGCGATCGTTTCGGTCTCGCCGATCACGACAGATAGCGAGGGCAGCACGGCACAGTCTTCCCCGGCACGCCCGCACGCCCGCAGGCGCTGCATCATGTCGTCACGAAAGCTGACGGCATCGGCCTTGGTCGCATGCGAGCAGAAGATCATCTCGGCCCAGCGCGCCGCGAATTCCCGTCCGCGCGGGGATGAGCCAGCCTGCATGATGACCGGCCTGCCCTGAGGGCTCCGCGGGATGGACATCGGGCCGCGGGTGCTGACGTGGCGGCCAACGTAGTTCGCGTAACGGACCTTGGAGGCGTCAGCGAATACGCCGCTCGTTCGGTCGAGCACCATGGCGTCGTCGTCCCAACAGTCCCACAAAGCAAAACAGGCCTCCAGCACTTCGTCGGCCCGATCATAGCGGGCCTCCTTGGGCGGCATTTCCTCCATACCGCAATTACGGGCTTCGTAATCGTTCGCCGAAGTGACAACGTTCCAGGCCGCCCGCCCGCCGCTCAACAGATCGATGGAGCCCAGGCTTCGCGCCAGCTGGTACGGTTTGTTGAAAGTCGTCGACAGCGTCGTTCCCAACCCCAACCGCGTGGTCACCCGCGCCATGATCGGCAACACCGTCATCGGGTCGAGCAGGCTCAGCTGTCCGCCACGACCGAGATAATCGGCGAAACTGTCCTTATAGATGTCTGGCACGCCCATCCCGTCGGCGAAGAAACCTGCGTCGAACCGCGCCGCTTCGAGGGTCTGCGCCAGATGTTCGTAGCGTTTGGGATCCCATATGTCGTGCAGCGGAGCCGCCGGATGACGCCACGCACTTGCATAGCTCGCGGTCGGCCCTGTCTTCAGATACGCAACGAGATGCATCTTGCGTGGACCGACCAACCATCTTCTCCTTGAACGATGCCGATGAGACGCTTCTCGTAATCAACGGGGACGGCTTCCAGGGCCGCCGCGGCCCCTTCATAAGAGTGAGCCAAATGCTGGCGCCAGGAGGACGAAGGCACTTTTCGCGCCACCCGCATCCGGGCTTCGCCGCGTGGCGGCGAGGACAGTCCGACGTTGATGGGCGAGGATCTTTTTGGGATCGGAGCATATCAAATCATGCCAATCATTTTCAGGCTGTTGGCTGTACTTCCCGCGGGCTGTACTTCGCCGGGCACGGCCGTATGCTGATATGTTGAGCATTTGCACCCTACAGGAATCTAATAGCCTAGGAGGAAGGCAGAGATCCCACTGTCGCCATCTCGGAGCACGCGACCCGGTCATGCCACCGGGATTGTCAGCGGTTTCCAGCCACCCCGCGGATGTTCTAGGGTGCTCTCCAGCAAGATCCAGCAACGTGGTTCAGCAAAACAGGAGATGCCAGCATGAGTGCCTCCCTCACGCCCAGCAACAGCCGCGCCGCCTGGAAAGGTTCGGAGATCGACTACCGTACCGTCGGCATGCACGTTTTGACGGAGAACGAGATCGCCGAGATCGACGCGGCGCTGGACCATTTGCGCAGTCTCGGCGACGTCGATTTCGTCGCGATCACACAAGCCCACTTTCCACTATCGGTCTGCCGGCCCTTCCTGGAACGCGCTGCCGACGAACTGCGCGACGGCGTCGGCTTCCTGTTGCTGCGCGGCCTGCCACGTGCGCGCTACAGCGAGGACGATATGGCGCGCATCTATTTCGGTCTCGGCACCTATCTCGGCACCGCGGTCGCACAATCCTACCTCGGCGAACTGCTCGGCAACGTGCTGGACGTCAGTGACATCGTCGCGCACACCCGCGGCTATCGCTCCGGCGGCGGCCAACGCATGCACACCGACAGCGCCGATATCGTCTCCTTGATGTGCCTGCGTGCGGCGCGCAGCGGCGGCGGCAGCCGCATCGTCAGCGCACTCGCCGTTCACGATGAGCTTTTGCGCCGCCGCCCGGACCTGCTGCAGCTGCTTTACGACGGCTATGTGTTCCGCCGCATGGAACTCGATGCGCAATACGGCGACGGCGTGGTGGTACGCCGCGTGTCGATCTTCGAGCGGCACGGCGACACGGTGTCCTGTTACGTCTCCGGCGCATACCCACGCCGAGCGGTGGAGGCGGGGGATGCCGTGATGAGTGCCGCGCAGCAGGATGCGCTCGACGAATTCGAACGCATCGCTTCGTCGCCGGAATTCACCCTCGACATGAGCATCGGTGAAGGTGACATCCAGTTCCTGAACAATCGCGTCATCTTGCACGGCCGCACCGATTACGAGGACTGGCCGGAGGTTGCCCGCCGCCGCCACATGCTGCGGCTGTGGCTGCGTGCGCCGTCCTGGCCGGGGCTGCCGGAGACCTACGGTGCGCACAAGGCCGCCGACTTCGCGGGGTGGCTGCGCCAGCGCCAGCCGTTTCAGGAACTGCCCTCGCGCTACCTTGACGAGATGACGACGAAGCGCCGGGAACAGGCGGCGTGACCGGCGCCATCGTCAGCGGCGCCGGCGTCCCGGCGCTTCCACGGCCTTGGCACCGTCAACTTCTCGTCCATGGAATATCGGATGGCGCGATGGATTTATTGGCAGCCACCGAGGGGCGTGATTACGCAGCCAGCGCGACGCCGGCAACCTCGGCCCAGATAATGAAGGCTTGAAATCCAGCTCTGCGGCGGGTTTCAGGCAAATTCGACGGCTCGTAGAAACCCGCAACCAGTTGAGAATCAATCGGCTGAAAAACCCGAGTCCGACGGGCTGCTAGCTGACAACCGACGCTCTGTCCTCTTGTAGGCGTCTAGGAATTCCTTGGACGAGACCTGGTCAGCCAAGGCGCGCAGCATCCGGGCCGATGTGGATCCTAGTACGGCCTCCACTCGGCGATTGGCGGCTGCCCACAGCATGATCCCGTCGTCGAGCCGGTTCCTCCCCAACGTCGTTAGAGCGGCGTGTTTCGTGCGTTTGTCGTGCGCATCCGGCTGCAATTCGACGAGGCCGTCCCGCACCAGAGGGCGAAGAGCGTGCGTCAGCGCCGAGATGCGGATGGCAAGCCGCTCGGCCAATGCCTGGAGCGTTGGGCCATCATCGCCGCCAAGGCTGTCCTGCCACAGCCCTGCACCTATCGCGGTGTCATGCTCAAAGCGCTCGAAGCCGCCGGCCGGGCGAGCAGCACCATCGCCTGCACGGCAAGCAGCCTGATGGGCATCCAGGCGGCCGTCGCGGGTGGCCTCGGCGTGACGTGCTCGGGCGATCCTTCGTGCAGGATGGCCTCAAGGTGCTCACGACGCGCGGGAACTGGCCGCCGTTGCCGATGACCGAGATCGTCCTGCTTGGCGAGGACCACGCGCAGGCACATCTCGCCAAACCGCTCGTCTCCTTCCTGACGGAGAGCCTTGCGACGCTGCGCCTGCTGTCGATGGCATGACCGCACAAGAGAGGACGTCGTATGCCAGCGGCAGGCCGATTCTCACGATACGAAACCCAGTGCCAAATATGCGATGCGCCTTACGGCCGCAGCGCGTTCATTCTCGCTTGGTCTGCGGCGTGACCCGCATGGATCTGTGCAGCAGATACGCCGCGAAGAATTGGAGGACGCCAATAAGGAGCGGCCCTGCGAATTTTCCCTGATCATGCTGAAACAGACCGATTGCGGCATCCAGCAATTGCACAGCACCCGCGAGCGTACCCAGGATCAGCAACGCCGACGTCGCACGTTTGTAGATCGCCGCCAATGCAAACAGAGCCAGCGGAATTGTGCGAGCCGCCGCGTACATGGCGAATAGCAACGACGCCTCTGTCAGAACGGAGCCGGCAGGCAGCACGGATTGCGGACGGATAAGCGCCGCGATGGAAAAGCCGCTCGCGACCAGGACATTGATTGCCGTGACCAGCGAAGCCAGCCGCGTCGCCCTTATCGTTGTCATTGATTCCGCTTTCTGATCGCGGTGCCGTTGGCACAGCACGGATACGAGCCGTCCAGCCGCCGAAGACCCGATGCGAAAACCCGTCACATTGCGGGGGCATTCTCGCTGGCCCTGTCGCCCAGACAAAAAATCTGTATCAAGATGCGATCATGAACAAAACTGAATTCGATTCATGAATCTGATCGATGACATTCATATTCGTCGGCTCGACCTGACTCTGCTGATCGTGTTCGAAATGCTGCTGAAGAAGCGCAGCATGAGCGCAGTCGCCGCCGAGATGGGACTGACACAATCCGCCGTCAGCCACGCTGTCGGACGCCTCCGATCGGTTTTCGGGGACCCGCTATTGGTCCGGAAGGGCGCCGGTGTGGCGCCGACGGTGCGTGCGCTGCTCCTGGGCCCTCCCCTGGCAGACGCCCTTGCTGGCATACGCGGTGCGGTCCAGATCGGCCGGCAGTTTGACCCCGGAACCGCTGCGCGTCGCTTTGCCGTCGCCGCGCCGGACACCGTGGTCGCAACGCTCGCCCAGGCCGTCCTGGCCGAACTGGCTCAGGCAGCACCCCATTGCCTGATCATGTTTCGCACCTTCAGCCACGAAAGCGCGCTGGCTGCGGTCGTCGCCGGTGAGGTCGATATAGCCGTGGGGGTATTTGCAGACACGCCTAAGGAGACAGTGGGCAGATCCATCGCTTACGAGACATTCCGGGTGGTCTCCAGGCGCGATCATCCACGCATCACTGGAGTGCTGGACCTCGACACCTACTGCTCCCTCGACCATATGCTCGTCTCGCACGATCGCGATGCCCGTGGCATGATCGACACCGTCCTCGGCGGCCTCGGTCGCCAGCGCCGGGTTGCGGCGGTGATGCCCCAGATGTTGGTTGCCTTCGCCGCGGCAAGCCAATCCAATGCGATCATTACCGCGCCGCTCAGTGCTTGCCTCTATGCAGCGTCACTCTTTCCTGTGACGTTGCATGAGCCGCCAATGGCTATTCCCGGCTTCGAACTGACATTGCTGCGCCATCGCGACGGACTGGCGGACCCGGCCATCACATGGCTCGCCGAACTCGTCGCGAAAGCTTTTCTCTCGGAGCCCGCGAATAGCCGCCATTGATTGATGGCGATCCGGCTCGAGTTCGAGCCCCACCGCGGCTTTTTCTCCCGGATCGCTAACGACGACGGGCGGTTGGTCTACATATCAGTCGGGCATCGCCGAGGTCGATCGATGAGAGCCTCCGCCTCCCGCAGCGTGTAGAAGATCTCGCCGTCGAGCACTCAAGAAGGCTCGAACGCTCCGCACTGCCGATAGCGGTACGGAAACTCTGTCGCAGCCGCGGCAAAAACCGCGCTGAGTCCAGGCCTACCGCACCAGAAGCGCCATCGCCTCCTTTAACCCTGTCCCACTATCGATCGTATTCCACGCCGAGAACGCCCGCGCCGCGCCATCCACACCGAGCACCGGCTCAGCCAGCGAGCGGAACTTCGCCGCGACCTCATCGTCGTCCATAGGGTTGGTGTTATCGCCGCGCGGATTGGCGATTTCAATCGAGCGACGCCTGCCATCGGTGGCGACCGCCTCGACGCGCATGACGATTTGCGCCGGATACAGCGCTTCGATCGCGGCGTCCTCCCGCACGGTGATCTTCGCCATCAGCGGCCGCAGCGACGGGTCCCGGTATGCAACCTCATCGAACGAAGCCAACGTGATCGTGCCATCGACCAACGCGCGAGCGAAGATGAACGGAAGGCTGTGGTCGGCCGTTTCTCGGGTGGAAGGATCCCATTTTTCCGGCTCGCTGCCGATTTCGTGCCACGCGGACCAATAAGTCGCGATGTCGATACCGGCGATGTCGCCCGCCCCGATTTCCTCACGCAACCGCAACGCCGCCCAAACCCCCGCCTGGGCGTTGTATTCCACCGGCCAGTATTTCAGGCGGATCCAGGGGAACTTCCACTCGCCGCCATCGACGCCGAATTTGTCCAGTTCGAACGGGCCGGTGATCTGCTCCCATAGCCCGTGTCGGCCCTCGAACGGGGCGTCGGGACCGGTCATGCCGTCGGCCGCCAGCAATGTGGCGAACACCGCGTTGCGGATGGCGAAGGCGGTGGCGGCGCCTTTCCACAACGACAGCTTGCCGGCCCTTGTATTGCGCATCGGCACATTGGCCACCGACGTGATGGAGATGGCATGCGCCAGGCGGTCCATCGGCAGACCCAGCAGATTGCCGAGCCCGCAGGTGGTGGCGATGCCGATGACATAGCCCTGGTCCCAGCCGCGCTCCCGCATCTTCGTGGGCGGGATCATCTGGAAGGCGACCTCATACGCCACCACCATCGCCGTCAGCAGGCGCCTTCCGTCGGCCCCGTTGGCTCCCCCATTGGCCGAACCGGCTAGCGCCAGCAACGCGCCCAGCATGTCGGACGGATGCCCGGCGTGCCAGGCGTCGTTGAAATCGAGGTAGCGGATCATGACGGTGTTGAGGAACGCGGCCTCTTCGGCGGGCGCCGGCGCGTTGCTACCGATGACGGCACCAGCATGGCGTGACGGAGCGGCGCCCTCGGTGATTCGGCGGCCGATCCGGGCCGCCTCGCAATCCAGCCCGCCAAAGGCGCAGCCGATCGAGTCGATCAGGCTGCGCCGCGCGTGGTGCAGAATGGCATCGGGTATCTGCTCATAGGCCAGGGAGGCGGCGAATGTCGCGAGGCGTTGCGTCAGGTTGTCCATGGTGGCTACTCCCTTGCGAATTCACCGGTGGCCAAGATCAACGGCCTGGCGTTGATGCTGGCACCGCGTTTACGGGCCGGCTCGTGGCGCTGAACCGCATCGGCATGACGATTACCGCGGCGGTGGCGAACGCGATGCCGCCGAAAATCATGGCGGCGTCGAAGCTATCTGTCACAGTGCGCAGCCAGCCAAATACGAACGGCCCGAGGAAACCGCCGAAGTTGCCAACCCCGTTGGCGATCGCCATGCTGGCCCCGGCGGCGTCCTTCGGCACGGAATCGGCGACCAGGATCCAGTACGTCGTGATCCGCCCGAACCAAAGCGCCACCGTCAGCGTCAGGCACAATAGCAACAGAACCAAATGATCCTGGCCGACGCCAGCGGCCAGCAGCATGCACACGCCCGCCAGAAATGTGGGCACCAGCATGTGCCACTTCCGCTCCCGCCTTCGGTCCGAGCTGTACGACAGCAACAGCGCCATCCCGATACTGGCGACATACGGGATCGCGCTGAGCAGCCCCGACATCCCAATCGTATGCCCGGCCTCTACCAGCAGCGTGGGCAGCCAGTACGACAGCCCCCACAGCGCGGTCAGGCCGAGCAGGTTATACGCCGACAGCAGCAGCACGACGGGGTTCCAGATGACGCGGAACCAATGAAGCCGGGACACGACGTCCTCGCGCGCCTCGGCGTCCAGCGCGGCGATGAGTGCGGCTTTCTCGGCCGGCGGCATCCAGTTGGTTTGGCGCGGGTCGTCGTCGATCGCCCACCACCACACCAGGCACCACAGCAAGGCCGGGATCGCGGTGATGACGAACATCATGTGCCAGCCGAACGCGCCGACGGCGAAGCCGCACAAGGGGTTGCCAAGGGCGATGGCGACCGGCGTGCCCATCAGCACCATGTTGGCGCGCGCCCGCTCGTCCCGGGTGAACCATGCCCGCATCAGCACCACGAAGCCGGGCAGCGTGCCGCCCTCCGAAAGGCCGAGCAGGAACCGGTTGATCACGAGTTCGGTTTCGCTGTGTACCAGGGCAGTTGTGGCCGAGATCACCGCCCAACCGATGCCAAGCATCATGAGGGTGCGTTTGGCGCTCCAGACAGAGGCGAGCCGGCCCATCGGGATCTGCAGCGTCAGATAGCCCCAGAAGAACACTCCCGTCGCGAAGCCGATCGCCGTGGCGCTGAGGCCGAGTTCGGCGCGCATCGCGGGAAACGCCAGCGCGATGTTGGCGCGGTCCACCTGCGACATGACGAGCATCACCAGCGTGACACCCTGAATGCGGATCCAGCGGTTGCGCCAAGGGGCGATCATGCGGGCCGGCTCGCGCGGTGGCGAATGGGCCGCGAGAAATGGGCCAGGAGCGAGGCGCATGGCATGGACGAGGTTTCCTGGCTGTCGGGTGCGGGCCTTGATGGGAGATTCGGCCGTATAAGCCAGGCGGTCAATTATCGGTCCGGGTGCCGCTATTCCCAGGGGCAGCGAACACCCCGGATGGCCCAGACCTGCTGCGCGTTCAACGCACGCCTGGTACCAACCATCCGGCCCACGTTCGACGGACGCCGCTCTTTGGGCGCCGACTGACGGCTTCGGGCGCAAAGCGCATATAGGCGCTCATGTTGTCTAGTACCCGATCGCAGAGAAGCGTGAGTCGCACTGCGACCACGATTCGCCGCGTGAATCGGCTACTTCAA
>JAQGHW010000874.1 GCA_028291505.1 Rhodopila sp.
GAATCATGCGATCAAACAAAGAGCATGATCGCGCTGGGCGGAACGTCGGAAGCGCGTGAATCATGCGATCAAACTAGGGTAGCTGCAGCGCCTCCGTAAGATCCCCCATCGTCGGCAACCCGTTCGCCGCCAGCGCCGCGTCGCGCGTGGCAAGTCCCGGCAGCACCGGCAGCTTCCACCGGTTGGTGATGAACCGCAGAATCGAGCTCGTATCGTATTGCGTGTGATCCACCGTCCCCATCTTGGCGAACGGTGAAACGATCAGCGCCGGAACCCGCGTCCCCGGCCCCCATCGGTCGGCCTTGGGCGGCGCGGCATGGTCCCACCAGCCGCCGAACTCGTCATAGGTCACTACCACCAGCATGTGCTCCCACTGCGGGCTCGCCTTCAACGCCGCCAACAGCGCCGCGATATGATGATCCCCATCGGACACCGAACTATACGACGCGTGTTCGTTCACCGACCCGTGCGGCTTGTAAAATGTCACCGGCGGCAGGCTGCCAGCCTGAATATCCGTCAGGAACCGAGACTCAGGCAGCACCGTCGGGTCGGTCACCACCCCCGCATCCAGCAGATGTGCCGCTCGATTCCGAACACCCTCCGGGGTCGAGGGATCAAACGCCGCGAAGTAGTTGAACGGCTGGTGGTGATATTGGAAATCCGGCAAGGCGAGGGATTGCCCGGCGGCGAATGGCGGATGCGACAACGCGAAATTCCACGCGCCGGCATAATACGCCCAACCGACACCGGCTTTGGACAGCAGATCACCGATCGTCGTCTCCGTCTGCGGCACCAGCGTCGTCGCCGACTTCAGATCCACCGCCTGCTGCGGCGCCCGTTGCTCGGCCACAACCGCATTTCCGCTCGGTGGATACGGCGACATCATCGTGTTTATCGCATAGAAGTCGGGCGTCAGGTTGCCGCTCAGCGCGAACACCGGAGGCCCGTCCAGCGCCGACGCCGGTGAATTCGGCGCGGTCGTCAAAGTCACCCCATCCGGGTTGACCACCGAGACGCTCGGGTTCGCCCCGCCGTTCGGATTGATGCCGCCATGGCCATACAACGGCACGCATGAGCAGATCAGGAAAAAATGATTCAGGAACGACCCGCCAAACGCCCCCTGGAAGAAATTATCCGCCAGGACGTATTCGTGCGCCCAGTCCCACAGCGGCAGGTCGGCCTCCCGCGCCGGCGTGAAGTAGCCCATCGTCATGCCGCCCGAATCCGCCCAGGCGGCGAACATATTGTTGGCGCCGCCGTTGATCTGCATCTGGTTCTCGTAAAACCGATGGTACAGATCGCGGTTGGTATAGCGCAGCGGGTCGGTATTAGCCGGTCCGCCGACCTGATACAGTGCCGCAACGTCGTACGGATGGTTGAAGCTGCTCAGAAAGATCGCGCTCTGCCCTTGCGTGATGGCGACCGGTGCGACCGGCGCGCCCTGCATCACTTTCGCCCCGGTCCCGCCCCAGATCGCCGGCAGCCCACGCATCGGCTTGCCGTCCCGGTCAAGCTGGGTAACGGCGGCCGGCGGCGCATTCACCAGACCGTTGGCGCCGGGGAAGGTGCCATACAAATTGTCGAAGCTGCGGTTTTCCGCGTAGATCACGACGATTGTCTGGATATCATCGTAGTTCGGCGGCGCAGCACACGCCTCCGAAGCCGCGAGCAGGCCGCCCAGGCCCAGCGTGATCAGTTTCAGCATCATCAGTCCCCAGGCGCCGGTCGATTTACTCCGGCAGTATAAAGCGCCGCGCCGGTTTGGCGATGGCCGTTCAGTGACAATCTCGGACAGCCCGCGCGGATCGCCCATCACCGGCCTCCATACCGGCCGCCGCACCGCCATGCTACGCTTCTGCCAACAACCCGGCCACGGCCTCCAACTTCAACCCGAGAATAGCCGCGAATGATACGAGTATGCGCCCTGTCAGCCATACTGCTCTTGCCGTTGCCGGCGGGTGCCGCGGACCCGCCGGCCTTCCCATGGCAACCAACCCCTTCCGCCACCGCCGCCTATGCCAGGGCCGCGGCGATTACCGAACTCGGACGGAAACTGTTCTTCGACCCGGCTCTGTCGGCATCCGGCCGCACCGCCTGCGCAACCTGCCACGACCCGGCGCATGGTTTCTCCGCCCCCAATCCTTTGCCGGTCCAACTGGCCGGCCCAGACCTGCGCCACCCCGGAAGCCGATCGGTGCCGACCCTGATGTACGGGCAATCCGTGCCGGCATTCTCCGAACACTTTTTCGAATCCGAGGATGAAGGCGACGAAAGCGTCGACCAGGGCCCAACCGGCGGTCGAGATTGGGACGGGCGCGTCGACCGGGCAAGAGACCAGGCGGCACTTCCCTTATTCGACAATAATGAAATGGCAAATACCGAACCCCGGACCGTGGTCGCCGCGGTTGCCCGGGCAGCCTATGCAGGCGATGTCAGGCATCTGTATGGACAGGACATATTCGCTGATCCCCCCAGGGCGTTCGCCGCGCTGACCCAGGCGCTGGAGTTCTACCAGGAGACCCCCGCGACATTCAGTCCATACAGCAGCAAATACGACGCATTCCTCCTCGGGCGAGCATCCTTGACCCCGGCGGAAGCCCGGGGATTGGCGGTATTCAACAACCCCAAAACAGGGAATTGCGTGCAGTGCCACAAAAGCGCGGTGACCCCGGATGGGCGGCCGCCGCTGTTCACCGACTTCGGATTCGTGGCCCTGGGCCTGCCCCGAAACCGCGCCATCCCGGCCAACGGCGATCCGGCCTACTTCGACCTGGGCCTATGCGGACCGCAGCGGCACGACCTGGCCGACAACCCAGCCTATTGCGGAATGTTCAAGGCACCGACACTCCGGAACGTTGCCCTGAAGCAAAGTTTCTACCACAATGGCATCTTCCACTCGTTACGGGACGCAGTGGCATTCTACGCCACGCGCGACACCAGTCCCGAAAAGTGGTTTCCCACCACGCCGGATGGGGTCGTCCAGAAGTTCGACGACCTGCCGGCCAAATATGTAGCGAACGTCAGCATGGAGCTGCCGTTCGGCCCCAAGCGCGTGCTCTCCGATGCCGATGTCGACGACCTGGTCGCGTTCCTGCGGACGCTGACAGATGGCTACACCGTCACGACAGGGGCAACAGCGCACTTGAACGGCGGCGCCATCACCACCGCCCCGCATCGCCTGATCGTGGTGTCTCCGCCGTCTCCATGACAGCGGATTACCCAGTCAGCCGCTCGCGCTCCGCCAGGTCGTTCGCCCGCTGCACGCACCGGCGATTGTAACTTGCCCGGTTCTTCTTCACGATCAGGCGATGCGGGCTGCCGCGCCGTTCGGTCGCAGTATCCACGTCGCAGCCCGCGCTGCGGATAGTCGACTCCATGTGGCGCCGCCGAGCCTCCGCCGCCGCGAAGACCCAGGCCGGCTGCGTGGCATCGTCCAGGAACGACCCCAGCATCCGGCAATCCTTGCAGTCGCAGCCAAGCGCGTTATCGCGCCGCCAGTCGCCGGGGGCCTCAAGCGGCAGCGCGATCCGGGCGTCCAGGTGCCCGACGCAACCATCACACAGCCGCCGCACCGCCGCCTGATCAGCGGTTTCCGGCGAGGCCAGCAGCACCCGCATCGCCGGGATCAGCACGGTATCGAAATCGTATGTCGCCGGCCAGTCCAGGATATGGTCGGCCGAGACAGCGGCCAGCGTCGCATCTACGCGCCCGAGCGCGGTGAAAAGATCGACGATCAGATCAGGCCTTACGCCCGGGCCGCGACGCCAGGTAGGGGTCACCGGGGCGTTCGCCGGATCGCCCGGCAGGGCCGCGACCAGACTCCGAACAGCACCGGTGGCAAGCGCCGGGTTGAGCGTGGACAGGTGGGCCAACAGATTGGCACACGCCCCCAGTGCGGGCCCCGCGGCGCCTTCAACCAGGCTCCTGGCAAGCGCCGCGGCCCGGTCCGCCGGCAGGACGTGCAGTGCACCGGCGATCGCGGCACCGTCGCCAACAGCAAAACCATTCCGGCCGCCGATCGCAACCACGAACCTCTCCAGCGCGGCCGCGTCCCCCAGTCGCCGCAGCAGGTCCAAAAACCGCCCGGTGGCCGTCGGTTCGCCATCCTGGTTCGGATACCATTCATCCATCTGCCATGCGGACATCATGTGCCCCGACAGCGCGAGGGCCTGATCGCGCACCGCGTTATCGCCACCGGCGTCCCAGCGATCGGCAAGGTCGGCAAGGAACGGCAGCGTAACGTCCAACCCGGCTTGGTTAATCACCGCCAACAGCCTGTCGCGCGGCCACAGGATCAGCGCGGCTCGGCGATAGGTACGCTCAAACGACGCCCCCTCGTTGCCGGTCGCCTCGTGAAAATGCTGCTCGTCCGGTTCAAGGTCTTCAAACGATGTCGGGGGAGAGAATTCTGCTTCCTCAACCGGGATGTCGGTCAGCGCAGACGGCTCACCATCCGGGCGGCGCCACTGCGACGCGATGGCCTTCTGGTCGATGATTTCCAGCACCTCGAATTCGGCGTCCTCCTCGTCCTCCTCCTCGTCCTCGTCCTCGTCATCATCGCGATAGCGGTCGTGGCTCGACTGGCGGTAGTCACCCGAGTATTCCGCGCTGCCGCTTTCCTCGATCGTGACAAGCGCCAGATGCACCTCGCACCCGGCCCGTTCGGCAGCGGCAACCACCACCGGCGCGATCGCCGCGTCCGCCCCCTTCAGCGTCTGGAAACTCAGTTCGGCCGGCGTGTAGGCGTGTTCCAGCGGATAGATCAGCTTCTCGGGTTCGGACGCCTCGGGGCAGCGCGGCGCCTCGGCCCATTGCTTCAGCAACGACACGACCGTTTCTTGCTCGTCGTCGTAGTCCGGCACCTCGGGCAGCCGTCCCGACCCGCGCCGAACCAGGTTATACACCAGTACCAACCGATATCCCGAGGTGACCGGCAGCACTTCATGCACGCAGTCGGCATAGAAGGCGGCGAACGCCAGGTCCGATTGTTCCTCGCACCGCAGCGCCAGGCGAGCCTCGCGGTCCTTATGCCGCACGATCAGTTCGCCGCCCTCCGACACTGACGGCAGCGCCAGCACCAGGGTCGCGAACATGCCCGGCGCCTTCTCGGTGTCGCGGTGCGGGACGAAGAAGCTTCCCTGGTCGTAGACCAGCAGTTTGTACAGCTCCGCCTCGATCGGGTCGGCCACGCCCAGGCCCTCGGCCACCCGGGTCGCGATCGCCCTGATCGTGTCCGGCCACTGCTTGCCCGCGATGCGGACGCGTTCGGCGCCGATCTGCCAGGTGCGGCGCACGTTGACATCCGTGACTGTATCTCCGGCGCGTCCATACGGCGCCCGCTCCGCCGCAGCGATCAGCTGTTCCGCCTGCACGGGCAACAGCGGCAAGGCAACAGGTCCGACGCCCTCGACCGAAAGCCCGGGCGCAAGTATTTGTTCCGTTCCAGCGACAAAAAACGCGGTGGGCCGACTGATGGCGCTCAGCGTTTCGGCGAATTCAGCAGTGATGGATGGCATGGCGATTCGCTAACGTGGTTCGGCAGTGAGCTTAGCCCCGCGCTCGTCATCGCGGAAAGAGTGCCCCGACCCGTCGAACCGCCAGGACTCGATGGTACGAACCCGTCGTCCGCCTCCGGTCAATCGCTGGTTCTCTTGGCGTTTGGGCGGCTTACTGTCCGGTTGGCCCCCGGTCGAACCGGGCCGGCACCCATCGCCGCCGCGACCCGCGCCAGTCCCCCCGTATGGCATAACGCATGCATAGTCCCCACCAGCGCATGGAGCCTCGGCATCAACAGTCACCGTCATCGGCCTGGAATCCGGCGCCGTCCTGGCCGGTGCCGTCGTGAAGCGTCTTCGGCTGGCCCGGCCTCGGGCACCTGTTCTCCGTACCAACGGCAATAGCCCCCCAACGACAATAGCCCCGCAGGGGCGACCACCCTGTAGGGACAATTCGTCAGAGGCAGCAGCCTAGACGGCTTCCTTGAGTTCTTTCGCCGCCCGGAA
>JAQGHW010000935.1 GCA_028291505.1 Rhodopila sp.
CAGGCGAAGCGACGGATGCCGTATAGCCGCATTGCCTCACCTGAAATGCTCCCCAGTGTCGGATCGTTGCCTCACGTAATTTGCTCTCCGCCGGCGGTGGGTGCAGATTCCAATGCATCGCGGCCACCTGTTACGATTTGATCGCGGCCAGGCTACCGATTTGATGGCGGCCACCATTCCAATCTGATCCCGGCCACCCTCTGGAGGAAGGAAAGAGGGCATCCGGGAAAGGAGATCGTTTCGCGGGTCAGTTTTCACCTGGGTCCAGTGTTGCCCCATCGCAATCGATGGAGGGGGACACGGATGCCGACGGAGAGACTGTCCATGCGGCGGATACGGCAGGTTCTACAGCTGCATTTTGGGATGCGAGCCAGCGCGCGGGTGATCGCCGGGACGGTCGGCATCGGGCGGAGCACGGTGCAGGATTATCTGACGCGTGCGGCTGCGGCCGGGCTGGTCTGGCCGTTGCCGCCGGAGCAGACGGACGAAGCGCTGGAGCAGCTTCTGTTCCCCGATCCTCGGAGTAAGCCCGGCGCGCGCCGTTATGTCGAACCAGACTGGCCGGTGCTGGTGCGCGAGATGAAGCGGCCCGGGGTCAATCTGTCGGTCTTGTTCGAGGAATATCAGGCGGTTTATCCCGATGGTTACGCGTATAGCCGCTTCTGTCAGCTTTACAGGGCGTTTGAGCGGCGTCTGTCGCCGACGATGCGCCAGACCCACGTGGCCGGCGATAAGGCGTTCGTCGACTATTCCGGCAAGAGGGTGCCGATCGTCGACCCGCTGACCGGCGAGGTGCGGATGGCGGAGCTGTTCATCGCGGTGCTCGGCGCGTCAAACCTCACCTATGCCGACGCCAGCTGGACGCAGAGCCTGCCGGATTGGATTGGCGCACACGTGCGGATGTTCCGGTTCTTTGGTTTGGCGCCGCGTCTGCTGATCCCGGATAATCTCAAGAGTGGGGTCAACAAGTCCTCGTTCTACGATCCCGAAATAAATCGCAGTTACGGTAAAATGGCGGCGCACTACAACGTTGGTGTTGTACCGGCACGGCCACGCAAGCCAAAAGACAAAGCCAAAGTGGAGGCCGGAGTCCGCTTTGCCCAATCCTATATTCTTGGTCGCCTGCGCAACGTGACCTTCTTTTCCCTGGCCGAATGCAATACCGCGATTGGAGTTGCACTTGAGCGGATGAACGGCCGCGAGATACGTCGCCTGGGCGTCAGCCGGCGCCAGCTGTTCGAAACGATCGAACGGCCGGCCATGCAGTCGCTGCCAGAGCAGGACTACGAATATGCCGAGTGGCGCTTCGTCCGCGTCGGCATCGACTACCATGTTGAGGTTGAGGGTTTCTTCTACTCGGTGCCGCACGCGTTGCTCCGCGAGCAGGTCGACGCCCGCATCACGACGCGCACCATCGAGATATTCCACCGCGGCAAGCGTGTCGCGAGCCATGTGCGCCGCTACGGCGGTCCGAGGCACGGCACATTGCCCGACCACATGCCCAGTGCGCACCGACGCTATGCCGAATGGTCGGCGGAACGGTTTGCCCGCCAGGCGCGCGACATCGGTCCCGAGACCGAAGCGCTGATCCTGGCGGTGCTGGCGCGCCGGCCGCATCCGGAACAGGGATTTCGCACCTGCCTCGGCGTGTTGCGGCTGTTCCGCGGCCTCGACGCGGCGCGGGTGGAGGCGATCAGCCGCCGTGCCGTCGAAGTCGGCGTGCTGACTTACGCCAGTGTCGCCTCGATCCTCAAACACCGGCTCGACCAATCGGCGTCGCCGCAAGCCGCGGACGGCGCGCCCCTGCTGCACGAAAACATCCGCGGCTCCGGCTATTTTCACTGAGGAGAACGACTTTGCTGAACCACCCGACACTGGATCGCCTGCGCGAACTTGGCCTCGACGGCATGGCAAAGGGGTTCCGCGATCTCGCGGCCAATCCCGAAAGCCGTGCCCTCGAACACGCCGAATGGCTCGGTCTGCTGGTCGACCAGGAGGCCACGCTGCGTCAGCAAAAGCGGTTCGAGGCACGAACACGCACCGCCAAACTGCGGCAAGCCGCCACGGTCGAGGATGTCGACTTCCGCAAGCCGCGCGGCCTCGACCGGACGCTGTTCCTGCATCTGGCCAGCTGTGACTGGGTCCGCGAGCATCGGCACTGCCTCATCACCGGCGCTTGCGGCACCGGCAAGAGTTTCATCGCCTGCGCACTGGGCGACAAGGCGTGCCGGGAAAACTTGTCCGTTCTTTACCAGCGCAGCTCGCGCTTGTTCGGCGCGCTGGCGTTGGCGCGTGGCGACGGCCGCTACGCCCGGCTGATGCGCCAGTTCGCCCGCGTCAACCTGCTCATTTTGGACGACTGGGGACCCGAGCCACTGACCGCCGAGCAGCGCCGCGACCTGCTGGAGATTGTCGAGGACCGCTACAATTGCGGCTCGCTGATCATCACCAGCCAGGTGCCGGTCGAACGCTGGTACGAGATCGTCGGGGATCCCACGCTGGCCGACGCGATCCTCGATCGTCTGGTGCACAATTCCCACCGCATCGCATTGACGGGCAAGAGCCGGCGCAAACCGGAGGCTGTCGAATGAAGCGCATCGGCACCAGCGAACCAAACGGGCCGGTCAAGGCCATTGCAATGCGTTACGTAACGGAGAACAGAGCCATGCCGAGAGGCCGTAAACCCGAGGGCGAACAAGCGTTGAGCAACGCCGAACGGCAGGCGCGCTATCGAGCACGCCAGCTGGCGCAACCAGTGCCGGTCGCTACCCGCCCCCGCCGCGCTGTCGACCGACGCAGCCGCCCCCAGCGATGGCGCGACGCCGTCAACGAATTGCTGGCGATACAGGCAACATATACCAATTGGCTCGCGGCTCTGCCCGACGGTCTGCATAGCAGCTCAATCTCCGAGGTACTCGAAGCCATTGTCGAGCTCGACCTCACTGATCTGGTGGAGATCGAACTGCCCCGCGGCTACGGCCGCGATTAACAACGCCAATGATAAGAAGGATGCCAGTCAGCTTCGTCGAGAAGAATTCGTAAGCGGAAGTGTAACAATCCGGATGCGACTACTTGACCGGAGCGGCGGCGTCATGACATCACCAAAACCGGCCCACGAGACGATACCAAACTGGCCGCCATCAAATTGGAATGGTGGCCGCGATCAGATTGGAATAGCTGGCCGCCTTCGTTGGAATCCGCATGCGATGCAGCACGGCTTCACCCAACATCGTCCGGATCGCACGGGGATAGCTGTCGTGGCCATCCGTGGTCACCCGGTCGAGGGTAACGTCGGTGACTGTCTTGGCGGATTGGAAGAACGCCTTCACGGCGGCCATGTCGGTGCTCGCTGAACATCACGTCGACCAGCCCGCCGCTGCGGTCACCGGCGCCCCTCTACCTAGCCCGCTTCCACCTGAACAGATCGCTGGCGCGAGCTCTGACGGAACCACCTTTCCCTGCTCCTGGGCGCCTCAGCGTCCTGGGCGGCCCGGACAGTCCATTCCAGGCCCACCTCCGGCACGGTTTCGCCGATTGCATTTTCCGGCCTGGAGCTAATCGCGGGCGGTCTTGTCCTCTTGGGGTGGAAGGCCCAACGGCGCGAAAACGCACGGTAGCGTATTTCACGCGATATCGCAGCCTACCCGAAGCAGGAATTAATGGAGGTCAGAACTACAGGCTTGTGT
>JAQGHW010000967.1 GCA_028291505.1 Rhodopila sp.
GGCGGTTCCCGCTGGAGGCGGCAATCTCCCCGCATTTCCAGTTGGTTGACGACCGCGACGCCGACGACGCGCTGACCGAAGCGCGTGAGGACATGCTGACCAGCGCCGGAACGCCGGCGATGCAGCAGGCGCTGCGGACCTTGGCCGGGTTGTGTTCGGCGGAAGCGTTCGGCGGTCACGTCAAGACGCTGCAGACCGATCGTTCGCAATTGCATGACGCGTTGCTGCTCGGCGAGGAACTCGAACGGGCACAACGCCGCGTCCTTGGGGTGATGGCACCCGATGAGGCGTC
Source organism: Rhodopila sp. (assembly GCA_028291505.1). Taxonomy (GTDB): domain Bacteria; phylum Pseudomonadota; class Alphaproteobacteria; order Acetobacterales; family Acetobacteraceae; genus Rhodopila. Next base: position 293 of record JAQGHW010000967.1, read on the forward strand.
GCTGATCGCTGGCGCTGTCCGATGGTTGGGCGAATCTGCGCTGCGGGACGCGGCAAGGATCGTGCTGGCCAGTGGCTCGAAGACAGTCTCCGACCGGGCGGCGGCAATCATCGATTGGCTAGGCCAGGACCCACATCGGCGCACGGAAAACTGGAGTGATTGGTGCGAGCTGTTCCTGAACGCATCGGGCGAACCACGTGGCGACACGGCGCTGGTCAACAAGGCGCTGCTGACGACGCGGCCCGATCTGCTGCAGCGCTACCAGGAAGAAGCCGCCCGCATCCTGACTGTCGAGGACGCCAGGCGAGCAATCCGGCTGGCCGCGGTCTCGGGCGCGTTGGCGCTGCTCGCCGGACCGGTTGCGCACGGCTATGCGCAGCGCAAGGACCAGTCCGGGCTGCTCGATTACGACGACCTGATCGACCGGACCCGCAAGCTGCTGGTCGATCCCGGCGCGGCCTGGGTGCTCTACAAGCTGGATGGCGGACTCGACCATCTGCTGCTCGATGAGGTGCAGGACACCGCCCCCCAGCAATGGCGCATCGCCCACGCGCTGACCGACGAATTCTTTGCCGGTGCGGGTGCTCGGGACCGCACCCGTACGGTCTTTGCCGTTGGCGACCGCAAGCAGTCGATCTACTCCTTCCAGGGCGCCGATACCGCGGAATTCGACCGCTCGCACGACGCGTTGGCACGCCGGGTGCGGACCTCGGGGCAGGTTTTCGAAGACGTCGGGTTGGACGTCTCGTTCCGCTCCACCGCGCCGGTGCTGGCGCTGGTGGATGCGGTATTCGCCGATCCGCTGGCCCGTCCAGGCGTCGTCCCGCCGGGCGAGACGCTCGCGCACTACGCCGACCGCGCCGGCCATGCCGGGCTGGTCGAGCTTTGGCCGCTCGCGCCGCTGCCCGATCCGGCGCCGCACCATCCGTGGACGGTGCCGGAGCAGAACCAGTCGCAGACCTCGGCCCGGCAGTTGCTGGCGGACACGCTGGCGGAGTGGATTGGCACGCAGACCAACGGCTCCGTGCTACTGGCGAGCAAGGGGCGTCCCTTGACGGCCGGCGACATCCTGATCCTGGTCAGGCGGCGCGATGAGTTCGCTCGGGCGCTGGTGCGGGCGTTGAAGACCCGAGGCGTTCCGGTGGCCGGCCTGGACCGGATGGTTCTAACCGACCAGCCGGCGGTGCAGGATCTGATGGCGCTGGCGGACGCGCTGCTGCTGCCCCGTGACGACCTGACGTTCGGCTGCCTTCTGACCAGTCCGCTGGGCGGCCTGTCGGACGATGAATTATCCGAACTCGCTATCGATCGGCGCGGCTCGCTGTGGGACGCGCTGCGAGATCGAGCAGATGAGCGTCCATCCTGGCGACGTGCCGCGGACTTCTTCGGCGTTCTGCTGGGTCGAGTCGACTACGTCTCCCCGTATGCACTGTTCTCCGAAGCATTAGGCCCGCTCGGCGGACGAGCGCGGCTGTTCGCGCGCCTCGGGCCGGAGGCGGCAGAGCCGGTGGATGAACTGCTGAATGCCGCGCTGACCTACGCCGGACGCCATCCGCCGTCGTTGCAGGGCTTCCTGCACTGGCTGCGCCGGTCCGGGGCCGAGGTGAAGCGGGAACCCGAAGCCGCCGGCAACCTCGTGCGGATAATGACGGTGCACGGCGCCAAGGGATTGCAGGCGCCGTTGGTGATCGTGCCGGATACTTCGGCGTTGCCGATGGACGATGGGTCGATCGTCTGGGCGGACGACGTGGTCACCGCTCGCCCCGTGCCACTCTGGGCGCCGCGCAAGGAATACCGCTGCGTCGCGCTGGACCGCCTGCGCGCCACCCGACGGCAGCGGCAGATGGAGGAGCACAACCGGCTGCTCTACGTCGCGCTGACCCGAGCTGAGGATCGCTTGCTGGTGTGTGGCTGGCAGAATAGGCATCCGGCGCGCGAGGAGTGCTGGTATAGCCTGGTTCAGCGCGGGTTCGAGGCGATTGCCGCTGAACGGGAGCCTTTTGGGCCGTGGGACGGCGAGGTGCTGCGGCTGGGCTCGCTGCAATCGGTTCCGGCCGAAATCCCGACTGTGCCGACGCGGCCGGGCCACAGTGCGGATTTCCCAGCCTGGATCGGATCGGCGCCCGACTGGATGCCGGCATCGCCGCCACCGGAGCCTCCCAGGCCCCTGCCATTGGCGCCGAGCCGCCCGGAGGGGGTCGAACTCGGGACGGTACCTGCGGCCGAGTCACCGCTCGCGGACCGTGATACCGGCGGCAACCGGTTCCGCCGCGGCCAGTTGATCCATTCGCTGTTGCAGCATTTGCCCTCGGTGCCGGCGGAGGAGCGATTGGACGCAGCGATCCGGTTCCTCGACAAGCCGGCGCACGGACTGCCGTCCGGCGAGGCTGAACGGATTGCCGATGAGGCGCTGGCGGTAATGGCGCATCCCGATCTGGCACCGCTGTTTGGACCGGACAGCCTGGCGGAGGTGCCGTTGACCGGCGTGGTGGCGGAGAATGTGGTGGGCGGGCTGGTGGATCGGCTTGTTGTGCTGCCCGATCGTGTGCTGGTCGCGGACTTCAAGACCAACCGGCGGCCACCCCCCAACGTGGAGGATACGCCGGTGATGTACCTGCGGCAGATGGCGTCATACCGCGCGGTGCTGCGGGCGATTTTCCCGGGCCGAACGGTGCGGTGCGCCTTGATCTGGACCCGAGAGGCGCGGGTGGCGATCCTGCCGGATGAGATGCTCGATTCGCATGAGCCCGGGCATGCACGGGACGCAGCTTGACCGGACTGGTTTCCGGTCCCACCTTTCTCGCAACTGAAATATTGAGGACTCCGACAATGAGTGCGAACACGGTTCCGGTGACGGACAAGAGCTTCGCGGTCGACGTAGTTGAAGCAAGTATGACCGGCCCTGTGCTGGTGGATTTCTGGGCGGAGTGGTGCGGCCCCTGCAAGATGATCGGGCCGGCCCTGGAAGAACTCGCGGGTGAGTTCGCCGGCAAGCTGACGGTGGCGAAGGTGGACATCGATAACAACCCGATGTCGCCGAACCAGTTCGCTGTCCGGGGCATCCCGACGCTGATCATGTTCAAGGACGGCAAGCCGGTGTCGACTCAGGTCGGCGCACTGCCGAAGAGCAAGCTGAAGGACTGGATCGCCGGGAACATCTGACCCGCGGATAATGCTTTGCCCCGGCGCCGGACGTGTCTGGCGCCGGGGTTTTTGTGTCCACCGGCGAATTACCGCCTGACGGGCTACTCCCGGGTCGGGATGATCGACGCCAGGGCATAGGCGACGCCACCGGCGATGAGCAGCGAGATCAACGGTTGCTGCCTCACCGTTTGCGACAGGCTCTGCGTTGCTTCGCGCGCCTGAACCACGGCCTGGTCGATGGCGTCATGCGCATCACCTGCGACCTCGCGGGCCTTTTCCTCGAAGATGAGCGCTGTCAGCGCCAAAGTGACCAGGGCCAGAAGGGACTTCATGGGTGCTCCTTGTTTTGGGACCGTCGCATCGCCGGACGGGGTGTCGGTTTTTGAACCAGGTTACTGAAGTAACGCTCGCGTGGGGAAATGGATGCGGACCGAGGATGAACAGGCGATCAAAAGCCCGATTACGCTCGCTCGCGGCCATGCCGCGAGGTTGTGGTGTTGGCGGAGCGGAGCGATTTCGGGTCGCGCTTCGTATTGTTGAATCGGGCCGTGTGTGACGTCCGGACGTCAGGAGTATCGACCGCGATGTCAGAGCATGATCACGCTGAGCTGAACGTTCAAAGCGTGTGAATCATGCGATCAAACAAAAGGATAGAGCAGGGCGCAAGCGACCACGCGCCGATTTGGGTCTGTCTTGGCCGGACTCGTCGCCGCTCGGCAGCTTGAGGCTCGTGGGGTAGGTCCATATTCCCAAATCTGGCGGTTTTCCTGGACCGGACGGCGCTCACCACCTGATCCCCTGTAACTGCAGCACGGCTGGCCTGCATCATAGGAAAAACATCTTTACTTTTTTCGCAACCTGAGGTAGAAGTCGCTGCGTTAGCATCCACAGCGGGACGGCATGACCGAAACCACTACCCAGGCCCACCAAGCCACCGAAGCCGCCACCACGCAGGGCATCCCGCTCCACCCGTCCGAAGTCGTGATGAGCCTGATCGTCTCCCTCCTCGCACCAATGTTCCTCGCGCTCAGCGGCGGCGATATTAATTGCGCCATTAATTGCGCCCGGATGGCGGCGTTCGAGACCCTCAACGCCTACCAGGTCCGAAGCAACGCCGACCTGATCGCGATCGCGCAGATTATCGCCTACGGGCTCGCCGCGCTGGGCTCCCTCAGCCTCTCAATGGCCGATGACATTTCCCTGTCCATGACCCTCCGCCTGCGCAGCAACGCCAACGCATGCACCCGTTCGGCTGAACTCAACCGCCGTGTGGTGGAAAAAGCCCGCCTCTACAATCAGCCTCCCGGCACGCCGGAGACCCGGCCGGAATCTGCTGCCGACCGGTACGAAGCCGAGGTGATGGTCAATCTGGCGGAGACACAAAAGCGCGTCGCCGACGCCCAGATCCACCTGCAACCGGCCAAGCCGGTCATCGAACCGATTGCCTTTTCGACCCCTTCCCCGATCGCAGCCCCCGCCGACCCCGTTCTCACGCTCGAGGACCGGCAGCTTCAGGCGGCGTGGGCTTCCGCGATGACCGATGTGGCCGCGGAATTCACCGCCAACCTGGCCGACCTTTCCCCCGCGGAGCGCGAGGAGGCCTGGCACCGAGCCGCCTTGCTGAGCGGTTGTGCTAACGAACTGTTATCCGGCACTGTTCCGCGGCGGCCCGGACCGGGCGCCCTGGACCCGATCATCCGCCTGATCACGGCCTGAAAAAACGCGCTACCCGGGCAGTCCCGCCAGCCGTAACCGCTGCGCCAGCGTATCGCGGCTCTCCTCGGGCAACATCGCGCGTTGCCGCCAGGCGCCGATCCGGAAATCCGGATCGATCGCCAGCAAATGTTGCGCCGCCTGGTGCGCCTCATCCAGCCGCCCGAGCACCGCGAGGCTGGCCGCCAGGATGCGGGCATTCGCGGCGAGACCTGGATGATGCATCGCCGACACCCTGGCCCACCTTGCGGCATCGCTGTAACGGCCCGCGACGTAGTGCGCCCCCGCGGCGACATGGTCCCGCCAGGCCCGTTCGGGACCTAGCGCAGGCATCGTCTCCGCCCGTTCGGCATGGAAGATCGCTGCCTGCGCCTCACCAAGCCAGCTCAGCGTCAGGGCCTTCAGGCTCTCGGCCAGCCCGCAGTACGGTGCGGCGTCGATGACCCGGTCCAGCATGGCCGACGCCACGATGTGGTCCCGGTGCAGCACCGAATGCATGAACGCCAACAGCGCCATCGCCGCGGGATCGTTGCGATCCATCCCGCCGGCGGCATCGGCGGCGGCGCGAGCCTCGGCGGCGGGATCGGTGCACCAGCCCTGACTGATCGCCATGAAGTGCCACCACACAAGGGCAAACCGCGTGCTGGTATGAGGTCCCGCCCGTTGTTCGGCCTGCCGCAACATCGTGGCGGAGGCGGCGAACGTCTCACGCTCCGGGCGCATGATCACGGCGAAGGCCCGCAGCGCGAGGTCATGGGCGGTCAGCGTATCCGGTGAGGCCAGCGCGGACCGGTCGAGCTCCCGTTGCAGCAGTACCGGCGGGATGGCACGGGCGATCCGGGATGCCCCATCCTCCCGCAGTGCCGCCTGCTGCCCAACCATGTGATCAAACCGGTCTGACCACAGCACACGGCCGGTCTCCGCTTCGTTCAGTTCTACCGTCAGGCGCAGCATGTCCCGTTCCGTCTCGGCGGAGCCGTGCAGGACGTAGCGCGCGCCGGAGGTTTGTCGGACCCGATGCAGATCGATCGGCGCATGAATCGACGTGCCTGGCGTGCGGGTGACCGCCAGCCATGTCGCCATCCCGCCCAGGGTGCGGATGACGCTGTCGGTCGCGGAGCTCGCAAACGATTCGGGGGCACCGCTGGCGCGAAATGGCACAATGGCCAACGACGCGCGCGGGTCGCCGGCTGTCCGGGGCGGTGCGGGTTTTCGAGGCGCCCCGGTATCTCCGGCCCACGCCAGGCAGGCGTCGGCGGAGATCGACACAACCACGACCGGTTCAGCCAGGTTATGCAGCTCCGGCTGACCCATTGGATCGGCCAGCACCGGAACGGCGTGGCGAAGCTGATCACGCAGCGTGCCGGGCAGGGCAATGCCGCCCGGTGGTGCGATACGCTCCAGGCGCGCAGCCAGGTTGATCGCGGTGCCGCCGATATGGCGCTTGCCCGCCAGGATTTCACCCGCGTTCACGGACATGCGGAAGCGAATTGGTTCGGCGGCGCGCTCCATCCGCCGGGCGGAGGCAGCCTGAATGCGCAGCGCACACTTCAGCGCCTCGGTCGCGCTGGCGAATTCCGCCATCATACCATCGCCGGCGAACGAGAAGATGGCTCCGGACGCCTGCTGGATCGCCAAACGCAGATGGTCCAGTTCCTGGCTGACCCGGCGGTGGGCATCGTCATCGTCGTCGCGCATCAACAGCGAATAACCGTCGATGTCGGCCGCCAGGATGGCCGCCAGCCGGCGTTCGGGAGGCGGTTCCTGAGATGTCTGCTTGCCTCGCACCGAACCCTCCGCCACCGGGATTGTTCGATTACGTTACGGCTATCTGGGGCCGTTCAGCAACCTATAGACGGCCGCCGTCAACGACCCACAACTGACTGCTGCACATCTGGCTGTCGTCGGAGGCCAGCCAGAGCACCATCCGCGCCACATCGGCCGGCATCACCTTGGTCTTCAGGCACTGAGCCCGGAGCAGGTTTTCCTCGGCTTCCGGGGTCAGCCACAGGTCGATCTGCCGCTGCGTCATGATCCAGCCGGGGATGACGCAGTTAACCCGAATGCCATGCGGTCCGAGGTCGCGAGCCATGCCCTTGGTCAGGCCTTCGACGCCGGCCTTCGCGGTGGTGTACGCGGGCATGTTGCCTTGATTGGTGTGCCAGGAGATCGAACCGAAATTGATGATCGACCCACAAGCTGCCGCGCGCATCATCGGCGCGACCGCCTGGATGGCGAAGAACTGGTGCCGCAGATTGGTCGCCATCCGCTCATCCCAATATTCGACCGTCACGTCCTGATAGTCGTGGCGCTGATCGTTGGCGGCGTTGTTGACCAGGACCGTGATGGCGCCCAGCCGCCGGCCAACTTCGGCGATCGCGGCTTGCAGCGCCGGAATGTCCTTCAGGTCGCACGGCAAATACAGCGGCGCCGGCAACCCTTCCTGCCGCAGCGTTTCGATCAGCGAGGCGGCTGCCGCGTCGGCTATATCCAGAAAGGCAACTTTGGCCCCCTGGCGTGCGAACTGCGTGACCTCCTCGGCGCCGATGCCGCTGGCGCCTCCGGTGACCAGCACGACGCGGTCACGCAAGCTGGGGTAGGCGGCGAACACCTCTGTCATGGCATATGCTCCTTCAGTTGGCGCTCCTTCAGTTGACGGATCGCATCCTGGATCACAGCGTCCGGAGGACCACCGATATCGACGATGATGGGATGTTCGTCCGGTCCCGGTTCCTCCAGCGTGGCGAACTGGCTGTCCAGCAGTGCGGGCGGCATGAAGTGGTCTTTGCGGGTCTTCATACGCTCGGCGATTAGCTCTTTCGAGCCGCGCAGATATACCAGCAGCGCGTTGGGCCGGTTGGCGATCAGAATGTCCCGATATGCGCGTTTCAGCGCCGAACAGGCCACCACCGCCGACTGGCCGGCCGCCAGTAGTTCGTCTTCCCGCTGGGCAATGGCGTGCAGCCAAGGCCAACGGTCCTCATCGGCCAGCGGTATGCCGGCCTTCATCTTGGCGATGTTGGCGGGAGGGTGGAACTGGTCGCCCTCCAGCAGGATCCAGCCTTCCGCCTGCGCCAGGCCGCGGGCGATGGTGGTCTTGCCACTGCCTGACACGCCCATCACGATTGCTATGGTCACGGCGCTATTGCCACCGCCCGGGGGTCACTTCTTCGGCTCGACGTGCCCGCCAAAGCCGAAGCGCATGGCGGACAGCACTTTTTCCGCGAAGGTATGCTGCTGGCGCGACCGGAAGCGGGTGAACAGCGACGCCGCCAGCACATTGGCCGGCACCGCTTCCTCGATCGCCGCTTCGATGGTCCAGCGGCCTTCGCCGGAGTCTTCGACCTCGCCCGAGAACGCTTCCAGCTTCTCGTCCTTGGCCATCGCATCGGCGGTCAGGTCGAGCAGCCAGGAACTGACCACGCTGCCGCGCCGCCAAACCTCGGCGATGTCCCCCATGTTCAGGTCGTAGCGGTGATCCTCCGGCAGCGCGGTGGAGGACTTGTTGTGCAGGATATCGAAGCCCTCCGCCATCGCCTGCATCATGCCGTATTCGATGCCGTTATGGATCATTTTGACGAAATGTCCGGCACCGACAGGGCCAGCGTGGATATAGCCTTGTTCGGCGCGCGGGTCGCGGCCCTCTCGCCCCGGGGTGCGCTCGATCGTCCCGATGCCGGGTGCAAGCGCAGCGAAGATCGGATCGAGGTGCTTCACCGCATCCGCGTCGCCGCCGATCATCATGCAATAGCCGCGTTGCAGACCCCAAACGCCGCCGGAGGTGCCGACGTCGATATAGCGAAGGCCCTTCGCGGCGAGCGCCTTGCCGCGGCGGATGTCGTCCTTGTAGTAGGTGTTGCCGCCGTCGATGATGATATCGCCCTTGGACAGCAGGCTGCTCAGGGTGTCGATGGTGTCCTCGGTAATCTTGCCGTGCGGCAACATGACCCAAACCGCCTTGGGCGAGGCGGTCAGCTTGACGACAAGGTCTTTTAGTCCGGTCGCCGTGGTGGCGCCGTCCTTGCCAAGGGCATCGATCGCCGCCTGGCTGGCGTCCCAGACGACGGATGAGTGACCCGCCTTCATCAGCCGCCTGGAGATGTTCGCACCCATGCGGCCCAGTCCAACCACGCCGATCTGCATTTCCCAATTCTCCACTGCTGTTGATCCGAGCGGCTTTGCCCGATCGTCCGGCCGTACCCTGCCACATGCCCGCGCCAAGGCAAGCCGCCTGCCGCATCACCAGTCGATGAACTATATCCTCGTGGTATTGGGAATAGCGCGGCGACAACGGTCGGTCCTCGGCCGATTGCGTTGCTTGCCGGTCGGCCTATGAAGAGTACACTTTGCTGACGGGACACTTTGCCCGCGCGTTGCTCCAGGATACCTCCCCCGGTATGAACCGACCGCCTATGACCGACCCGACCGACGGGTTACCGCCGGACCGGCAACTTTTGGCTATGCTGTCGCTCGGTGTCGCCGTCTGCATGGCGGTGCTGGATGGGTCCATCGCCAACGTCGCGCTGCCCACCATGGCGCGCGAGCTGCATGCCACGCCGGCGGGATCGATTTGGGTCGTGAACTCCTACCAGCTCGCAGTCACCATCAGCTTGCTGCCGCTGGCATCCTTGGGCGACGTGCATGGACACCGCCGGATCTTCTGCTGGGGTTTGCTGCTTTACACGCTGGCGTCCGTGGGATGCGCGGTGGCGACGACGCTGCCGCAACTCGTCGCCGGCCGTGTGCTGCAAGGCTTCGGTGGCGCTGGGATCATGAGCGTGAACGGCGCGCTTATTCGCTTTATCT
>JAQGHW010000982.1 GCA_028291505.1 Rhodopila sp.
ATCTGGTTCGCCGGCCGAAAGGACCCCGCCCTTCGCCGCATCGGCCGGCTCGGTGACGGCTACCTGTCCTACGTCGTTTCCCCCGAAATGTATCGAACCGCCCTGACAACAATCGACCAGGCCGCCGAACAAGCCGGTCGAGGCACCATCCCGTTCGGCACCGGCCATCTACTCTTCACCCGCCTGGACAACACCTATGAACAGGCACTGGAACGCGCGACCGAAACCCTCAGCGTTCGTTACGCAATGGATTTCCGCAAAGCCGCGCAACGTTACTGCGCGCTGGGAACGCCCGCCATGGTCGCCGAACGCATCCGCGAATTCCACGCCGCCGGCGTCCGCCACCTGGCCCTGGATCTGCTCGGTCCCTACGAACAAAAGGCCGAACAGATCGCATGGTTCGCCAGCGAAGCGATGCCCCTGCTCGCAGACCTGACAGGACCCCCTACAGCAACTGCCCCCCATCAACCACAATAGTCTGCCCGGTCACCCAGGACGCCAACGGCGACGCCAGGAACATCACCACGTTCGCCACCTCCTCCGGCGTGCCCATCCGGCCGAACGGAATCGACCCCAGCGCCGCCCCATACAGCTTCGGGTTCTCCGTCTTGCGCCGGTCCCACACACCACCCGGAAACTCGATCGATCCGGGTGCGATTCCATTCACCCGGATCCCGCTGCGCGCGTACATCGCAGCCTGCGTATTGGTGTAATGAATCACCGCCGCCTTGATCGCCCCGTACGGCGGCTGCCGCGCCGCCGCCCGCAAAGCCGAAATCGAGGACGTATTGACCACGTTCCCCTTCGACTCCTTCAGGAACGGCAGCGCCGCCTGAGTCGCGTGCACGATCGCCAGCATATCGATCGCCAGGCTCGCCACCCAGGTCGCCTCATCATCCGCCGCCCCAAACGCCGAGGCATTATTGACCAGCACGTCCACCCCGCCCAACGCCGCAGCCGCCTCGGCGACATACGCCTTGATCGCGCCCTCATCAGCCAGATCCACCGACGCGGCATGCGCCTTGTGACCAAATCCCGAGATCTCCGCCCGTGTCACCTCCAGCGTGTCCGCCCCACGCGCGCAAATCGAAACATCCGCCCCGCTCGCCGCCAGGCCCAGCGCGATCGCCCGGCCAATGCCCCGACTGCCGCCGCAGATAATGGCCTTGCGGCCGGTGAAATCGAAACTCATCGCGATCCTCCAATAACAAAATGCCGCTTCAGCCGCTCGACCGCCTCCGCCAGCACCTCCGGCCGCTTACAGAACGCGAAGCGGGCATAGTGCCGAGGCGCCCCCTTCTCCTCATAGAACGCGGACAGTGGAATCGCCGTCACCCCGGCCTGTTCGGTGATGTACCGGCAGAACGCCACGTCATCGCCGTCAAAACCAAGCCCGGAGAAATCCGTGGTGATGAAGTAAGTCCCCTTGGTAGGCAGCACAGCCAACCCGACGCCGGCCAACCCCTCGGCAAGTTGATCGCGCCGCGCCTGAAGATCGCCGGCAACCGAGGCGAAATAACCGCCGTCCTTGGCCAGGCCAAAAGCCACCGCACGCTGCAGGTTGGGTGCCGTGGCGAATGTCAGGTTCTGGTGCGCCCGCTGCACAAAAGGCGTCAGCGCCGCCCCAGCCGTCACATACCCAATCTTCCACCCGGTCAACGAAAACGTCTTGCCCGCGCTGCCGATCCGCATCGTCCGGTCCCGCATCCCGGGCAACGTCATCAGCGGAATATGCTTCGCCCCATCGAAGGTCAGGTGCTCGTAAACCTCGTCGCAGATCGCGTAGGTGTCATGCCTGATCACCAGATCAGCGATGAACCCCAGTTCCTCGGCGTTGAACACCTTGCCGTTCGGGTTCATCGGTGAGTTGAACAGAATCGCCTTGGTTCGCGGCCCAAACGCCGCCGCCAGTTCGGCATACGGCAGATCCCAGTGCGGCGGAGCCAGCCGCACGATGCGCGGGATCGCGCCCAGCAAGCGAACCACCGGCACATAGGTATCGAACAGCGGCTCGATCAGCACGACCTCGTCGCCAGGGTCCAGCACAGCCATCAGGCTGGCGGTAACCGCCTCGGTGGCGCCCGACGTCACCGTGACCTCCGTCGCCCAGTCGATATCCAGGTCATAGAACCGCTTGTTCGCCGCGGCGACCGCCTGGCGCAGTTCCGGCACCCCTGGCATCGGAGCATATTGGTTGCGGCCGTCCTTCAGCGCGTCGGCGGCAGCCTGCAGCACATCGGCCGGCCCGTCGGTATCCGGGAACCCCTGCCCCAGATTGATCGACCCGTGCTCGGTCGCCAGCGCCGACATCACCGTGAAGATGGTGGTGCCGACTGACCCCAAATAGCTGTTCGCTCCGCGCATCGTGGCACTCCGTCCTGGATCAGTCCTCAGGCGCCAGGAATATCGCCCGCGGACTGAATATCGCCCGTGGATCAAATTGGAAAGGCCGCAAAGTAGGCATTGCAGTCGTATATATTTCCTCCACCAAATGCATAAAAAACGGGCGATATGCATCCGTTTCAACTGCGCAAACAGGTGGCAGTTTCCGCCGCGCTGCTGGCATGGCCGGCTACGTGATCGTCATGGCCTCGCCCGCCCGCCGCAACCGGGCGCCGTCCAGGCCATCCCATCCGCGTCGTCCGGTTCGGGCACACCAGACACCAAAGAACACACGTTTACGACGTGCGCAGCCGCCACCGACCACTTTTCCCCCCGAATACGGACGGTCCGCAACCTTCGACGTTGCTGCTTGGCACGCCACATGCAAACCTATGGCGCTGTTCATGCCGCTGACATCCTCGAGGCGAAACGGGCAGCCTGAACTTTGTGGGAGGCCCGGCCAAACCGGGCTTGATGAGCATGAAAAAGATCGAAGCTGTCATCAAGCCGTTCAAACTCGACGAGGTAAAGGAAGCCCTGCACGAGGTTGGACTGCAAGGCATTACCGTAGTGGAAGCCAAGGGTTTCGGCCGCCAGAAAGGCCACACGGAGCTTTACCG
>JAQGHW010000034.1 GCA_028291505.1 Rhodopila sp.
GACCCGGCCGGCTGCCTGCGGCTTTTTCGGGCCAACCGCGAGGTCGGTCTGGCCGTCGGCCTGGCGATCCTGGCGGGCTGGCTTTGAACGATCCAGAGGCATTCATCCGCGCCAACACAGTTCTTGCGACCGCCTGCCACGTGCCGGAGATCCAGCTTCACCTCGCCACCGAGATCACGCCGATATGGCAAGCGACCGAAACCTGGCTCGCCGAACAAGACATCGAGCCGCCGTTCTGGGCGTTCGCGTGGCCGGGCGGGCAGGCCCTGGCCCGCCACATCCTCGACCATCCGGCCCTGGTTGCCGGTAGGCGCGTGCTGGACTTTGCGGCCGGGGGCGGTATCGCCGCCATCGCTTGCGCCATGGCCGGGGCTGCCGCAGTGGAAGCCTCCGAGATCGACAGCCTGGCGCTCGCGGCGATCGGCCTGAATGCCGCTGCCAACGGCGCGCTGGTGACGCAAGCCCACGACATGGTCGGCGCCGCTTGCCGCTGGGACCTTGTACTGTGCGGCGACATTTGCTACGAGGCGCCGATGACCGCGCATATCATGCCGTGGCTGATCGAGGTGGCCCATTCGGCGGAAATCTGGATCGCCGACCCGGGCCGCGCCTATCTGCCGAAGTCGGGCCTGCAGCGATTCGCGTCATACCAGATCGAGACCACGCTGGAACTCGAGGATCGCACCAGCCGCGAGGTCAGGCTTTACCGTTTGACGGGAGGTCGGGTGCCCGGGACTCCGCCGGGTTTCTGACCCATCGGGACGCCGTTGACCATGACGACGCCGTTGGCGAAGCCGATGTCCCAGACCAAGCCGTCGCCGTCCGGTTTGGCCATGCCCTTGGCCATGAACAGCATCGGCATGACCTGCTGCGCCTTGGGATCGGCCTGAACCAGAGCCAGCATCGCATCCAGCCCGTGCGCTGTCAGATGGACATCGAAGCCGGCTGACCCATCCGGCAATGGCCGCACCCGAGCTGATCCCTGTAGACGCAGCGGACCCGCTTCGATCTGGATGGTTTCGATGCCGGCGCGCACCCCCGGCGCGTTCAGCAATGCGACGGCCTGAGTTCGCAGTGCTGCTGAATCGGGGTCGGCCGTGGTTGCCTGCAACAGCAAATGCCGCAGTGGTTCAACCGGGATGCCGGAGAATGCCGTCCTGAAAGCAATCCTGTGCGGCGCATAGTAAGGCGGTAGAGCGGCCACAGTGATATCATTCAGACCGATGTCCAAATGCCCGGCCACGCGGTTGTCCGCGGCCTCGCCGGCCATGTTGAGCCGGATTTCACCGATATCGCCGTTGTTCACCGCCGCCGACTGGAAATGCATGCCCTGAACGGTCTCTTCGATGTCAAATCCCGACATCAGGCCCGCGCTGGCTTCGATGATGGCGCGCAGCTGTTCGCGCACCGCCGGCGATATCGATGAGGGTTGACCGGGAGGCGTGGCGCGCTGGTCCGCCGCGACTGCACGTGTCGCTTCCTCTAGCCGCTCCGCCTGCGTGCGGTCCAGTCCGTTGACGTCGTAGCGGATGTCGGCGCTCTTCAACGACATGGCGACAGGCGTGCCCGTCTTGGTCGTTGTCGTGAGACGCCAGTTGTCCGCCCGGCTGCGGGACCGCGTGGTGATGCGCCCGTCACTGGCGCCCGTGATGGTGCCGTCGAGGGTCATCTGTCCGATGATCAGATCCGCCGGCGGTGCGGCGCTCTCGATGTGAAGCGCGAGGTCGCTGAATGCCATCGCGTAAGGCGAAGGCACCGAGAGCGTGGGGTCGACCCGCGCATGAGCCTCCTGCTGTCCGATGGTAAACCGCAGCGATACAGGCGGCGTGTCTGGTGTGTTTGGCGCTAGCAGCGTGCCGGCCTGGGGGAAGGTCAAACCGGTGATATCCCAAACCCCGGATGGGAGCGGGGTGGCCGTCACCTCGATCGACGCATCCGGTGGCGTGGACAGCTTTGGCAGGGGGATGTGGACGTGAAAGCGGTCGCCGTCGCGCGTCACCCGCGGCGCCAGGGTCGGGGAGACGAGCATGCGCCCGCTGACCAGCGACAGGGCTTCCAGCAGGGACGCGGCCGGGTCGGTCTGTGAATATGCCGGGCCGGCGAACAGGAGCATGGCGAACGAGGAAGTGGACAACGCCGTGCTGAGCGTGCGTAACGGTTTCATATGTCCTCGTTTAGAGCATTTTCAGGCTGGCTGTACAGCCTGAAAACGCTCTGCCTCTTTGTTCGATCGCATGATCCACACGCTTCGGACGTTCCCCTCAGCGTGATCATGCTCCAGAGCGATTTCACCCTGACCGTGCAGGTTGAAAACGCTCTCTCCCCTTGTTTGATCGCATGATTCACGCGCTTCGTGCGAACAGCGCGTCCTGCGGACGACGGACGTTCCCCTCGCGTTTCGTCAGCTTGGCTGACGCCAACGAAACGCTGGCCGCCCAACGCGATCATGCCCTGGTGAAATTTTGATTACTCAATGTCCACCATCCGCGGTGCCTGAGTCACGGGCAGCCATACACTGACCGTGGTGCCTTTGCCCACTTCGCTTTCGATCAATAACTGTCCGCGGTGGCGGTTGACGATGTGCTTGACGATCGCCAGCCCCAGTCCGGTTCCGCCCACCGCGCGGGAGCGTCCCTTGTCCACCCGATAAAATCGTTCGGTTAGCCGCGGCAGATGTTCCTTCGGGATGCCGAAGCCCTGGTCGGCCACTGCCACCACGATGCCGCGCCGGCTGGGCCAGCGGTTTCCCGGTTCCGCCAACGCAACTTCCAAGCTGAGCACCCCGCCGTCCCGGCCGTATTTCAGGCCGTTGTCGAGCAGGTTCTGCAGCACCTGGGCCATCTGGTCGGCATCGCCGGCGACGACGGGCAAGTCCGCCTCGATCCGGGCCGACAGTTTGACGTTACGTTCCGCCAATCGCAGCTCGAACCCAGCGATCATCCGTTGAATCAGCCTTGCCAGGTCCAGCGGCTCCGACGGGGTCTGGTGTTCGGTCAGCTCGATCCGCGACAAGCTCAGCAGATCGTCGATCAGACGGTTCATCCGAGCGCCCTGTTCGGCCATGATCTCGAGGAAGCGCTGCTGGGCGGGTGGATCGTCAGCGGCCGGGCCGCGCAGCGTCTCGACGAAGCCGATCAGCGAGGCCAGGGGTGTCCGCAGTTCGTGGCTGACATTGGCTACGAAGTCGGCGCGCATCCGCTCTACCACGCGTTCCCTTGTGCGGTCCGACAGCACCACCAGAGCCTCTCCGCCATCCGCCAGCGGCGGATCCATTGGCACGACCGTGGCGTACAGGTCGCGGGGGACCGGCGCGCGCAAACGGACCTCGGCAGCCTCGGACTGCTTTGTAACCACGGCCCGGTCAATCGCCCCACGCACCCCGGGATGGCGCAATACGGCTGCCAGATCGTCGCCGAAAGCCGAACGCGCGGTGGCGTTGGCACGGCGGACCGTGCGATCGCGTGCCAGTACGATAACAGGATCCGGCAACCGCTCCAGAATCAGCGTGTCGGCCCGACGGTGCTGCTCCTGCAAGGCCGCGAGGGTGGCGAGGCGGCGGGACAGACGCTCAATCTCGCGACCCAGCGTGCCCATCATCACCGCGGTCTCGGCCTGGGTGACCGGGCCACTGTTGTCTGACGCCACGCGCCGAACGGAGTCGGTCAGCAGATCCAGATCGCGTCCCCAGACCAGGGCGAATGCACCGGAGGTGAGGAGGCTGACCACGATCCCGGCCGTCGCCGGCCAGAAATCAGCCCATCCAAACACGGTGAGGAAGATCAGCGTCGCTACCGGCGCGCCGGCCAGCCAGGTGGCGATACCGGGCAGCCTCACGGCAGCGGTTTCCGGCAACGAAAGAGCATCGGGGGCAGCGCTATATCGTCGACGTCGTCACAGCCCGGGCCCGCACCGCGCCATGACGGGAGGACGGCGTCTGCCGCGATCCCGGCGGGCGGCGCACGCCGATCAATCCGTGGGGTCGACACGCTGATAGCGGGCGCGAACCCCGCGCTCGATGGCGGTGGAGATCAGTGTATCCAGCCCCAGCTCGCCGCGCACGAATTCCACCATGTCCAACGACTGACGCCGGGCGCCGTCGCCTCCCGCCACGACTTCACAGGCCAGGGCGTACGCGGTTTCGCGCAGTTTGCTGTTAAGAGCGGCGCGCATGAGGCGGCCGGCATGAGCCAGCCCGTCGTCCTCATGCAGCAGGCTGGCCGCGCGTTCGGTCACGTCGGCGAGTTCGCCGCTGGTGAAATCCTTGAACGCCGGCAGGGTCTGCACCAGGCCGGACATGATGCCGATTTCCCGGTCGGTCATGCCGCCATCCGCGGCGGAAACCAGCACCATCGTCAGAACCAGCGCTTCAGGCGCGTTGATGGCATCGCGTGATCGCATCAAATCCTCCAAATCCTACCAGGCGGCTGTGAGAAGGCCGAAGCCCTAGGCCGGCGACCGTGGCGTTAGAAATGCACGAGTCCGTAGGAAAGCGCCAGTTTCGTTGACCGCCTGCGCCAAGCCGACGCGTTGCACCACCACGCCGGCGGGAAAAGCCGACATCAGCCGGCTGGGGGCCTGGCGGTCCAACAGCACGAACACGCCCCGGTCCGAAGCCCGCCGGATCAGCCGCCCGAATGCCTGGCGCAGCCGCAGTCGCACGATCCTGTCATCGTAGCCCTTCGGATCGCCATCCGACAGGTGGATCCGCCGCTCCCGATGCAAGATGTCCGGACGCGGCCAGGGGGTGCGCTCAAACACCACAAGCCGCAGCGCGTTGCCGGGCACGTCCACGCCGTCGCGCATGGCGTCGGTGCCCAGCAGGCAGCTTTCTTCCTCGGCGCGGAAGATATCGACCAGGGTGGCGTTGCCCATCGCATCAACATGCTGGGCGTATAGCGGGATTCCGGCCTGCTCCAGCTCCGGCGCGATCTTCGCGTGGACGGCGCGCAGCCGGCTGATGGCGGTAAACAGGCCGAGCGCGCTGCCCTCCGACGCCAGGAACAGCGCGCGGTATGCAGCGGCAAGCTGGTCCAGATTTCCCGGAGCGACGTCGCTGACCACGAATGCCCTGGTCTGTTCGGCATAATCGAACGGTGACGCCACCGCCGCGCGAATGGCGGGCGAGGGTAGATGGGGTGCGCCGACCCGCGCCTCGGCCGACGCCCATGCGGATTCCGGATCGCGGTCGCCTGAGTCGCGCAAAGTTGCCGAGGTGACCAGCAGACCCTGTGCCGGCGAGGCAAGCGTGGTGGCGAACGGAATGGTCGGGTCCAGCCAGTGGCGGTGCAGTCCGACATCGAGGTCGCGCACCCCGTCGCGGCGGTCCAGCCGCAGGAACAGCACGTGGGTGGGACGCCTGCCCGGTTCAGGCTGCGGCTCGGTCAGGCTCCAGAGCATGGCCTGCCAGGCCTGCAGGGGATTCAGCGCGCGGCGGGTCAGCGAGCGGCCGATCGCCTCGATCCGGTTGCGGGTGGCCTCGTCCAGATCCTCGGCTTCGTCGTCCAGGCGGGCGAGCAGGCGTTCGCGCAACGTTGCCAGCGGTTCGGAGATGCGGGCCAGCGCGCGGGCGAGACGTTCGGCGGCCTGTGCGGCGTCCGCGTTCAGCGGGAAGACGTCGCATTCCATCGAGCCGAAAGACGGGCGGCCGTCGGCGCCGGCGGTGCGGGCGAGGACCTGGCGGCGGATCAGGCGCAGGAATTCTTCGGACGGGTTGGGCCGGGCTGGTTCGACGGCATCGAGTTCGGGGCCTTCCTCGTGCATGCGGCTGGCCCAGTCCGAGGGCGGCAATGCGCCTGCGGCCTGTAGTGCGGCGTCCAATGGCGCGACCAGGGCTGGCCGGTCGGCGACCAGATCCTCCAGCCGTTTGCGCAGGCCGCGGGCGCGGGACCGGCCCCCTTCCGACCCGCGCAGCCAGCGACGCAGTTCGGCGGTCTCTCCGCCCGACAGAGCGGCGGAGAACGCGCTGTCGGCGGCATCGAAGACGTGGTGGCCCTCGTCGAACACGTAGCGGGTGGGAACGGCGTTGTCGTCCAGACCGCCCCAGGCCGCTTGCGTCATCACCAGCGCATGGTTCGCCACCACCAGTTCGGCGGTGCGCGAGCGGCGGATCGTGTGCTCGATGAAGCAGCGGCGCCAGTGCGGGCAGGCGGCGTGGATGCACTCGCCGCGGCGATCGGCCAGCGAGGCGATCAGGGCGGTGCCGTGGAGTTCCGGCAGCCAGCCGGGGAGGTCGCCGCCCTGGACGTCGCCGTCATCGGTCGCCATGGCCCAGCGGGCGATCAGGCCGAGGGGAACGACTTGCTGGTTCATGAAGCCGCTGGAGGCGTTGCCGACGGCGTCTTCGAGGTTCAGCAGGCACAAATAGTTTTCGCGGCCTTTGCGGACGACGATGCGGCGGCGGCGTTCGGTGGGGTCGGGGATCAGGCGTTCCAGTTCGTTGTCGATCTGGCGCTGCAGGTGGCGGGTGAAGGTGCTGATCCAGACGGCGCCTTTGTTTTTCTCTGCCCAGACGCTGGCGGGGGCGAGGTAGCCCAGCGTCTTGCCGGTGCCGGTTCCGGCCTCGACCAGCACGAGGTGCGGATCGCCGCGGACTTCCCTGGGTGCGAAGGCGGCGGAGGCGGCGCCGGCGTAGTCGCCCTGGCCGGGTCGCTGCTCCGCGTGCGGACCCAGCATGGCGGCGAGACGCAGGCGCGCTTCAGACTCGGAGACCGGGTGAGAAGAGGGTGGGGGGAGGGGGGCTGAGTCCTCCCACTCCGACAGTTTCTTCCACACTTTCAGCGGCTCATTCGACGATGGGGCGTCGGGGCGGCCGAGCGCGTGGGTGACGTAGCCGCCCCAGCCCCAGCCGGCTTTCTGCATGCGGGCGGCGAGGACCGCGGCGTCACGGTTCAGCAGCGTGTCGCGGCCTTGGGAGAGCTGGTTAAGCAGCGCGGCGGCGAGGTCCGGGAGTCGGGTGACTTCGGCTTCCAGGCCGATCGGCGGCTGGTCGTTGTCGAGCGCCATGGCGAGACCGCGGGGAGTCGGCGCGGCGGTGTAGGCGGGGCGGACGAACGCGAACAGGTCCAGCAGGTCGAATGCCGGGCCGGGGCGCATGTTCAGACGGCGGAAGGTGGCGGGGGCGTGGACGAGGATTGGCGGCGGCAGGGTTTTCAGGAGGGCGGCGGCATCGGCGGTGGGCAGCAGCAGGAGTTCGCCGTCCGGTGTCAGGATGGCGGCGCGACCGTGGCCCGCGACCACTGAGGGGGCGTCGGGCAGCGCGATGGAAGGTGTCACGCGGGCAAGGTAGCTGGGATGACCCTGTCTGTCATCGCGAAGCGGAGCGATGTGGTGATCTGTCTGGTGCGGCAGGGCCGGCGGCGTCAATCAGGTTAGCGATACCTTGCGCGCGATA
>JAQGHW010000059.1 GCA_028291505.1 Rhodopila sp.
CAGGCGGGGCGCTGGCGTAGCGGTTGGGCGGTCGTGTATCGGGGGCGGGTTCGCCAGCTGACGGTTGGGAGCAATCCGCCTGGAAGCGCTACAGGCGGCACTAGAACGCCGTCCAGGGACCGAATCCGAGCACTACCATGCCCGTAATCAGGGCTTCACGGATCAGGTTTGGACGCCCGACCAGGAAGCGGCTGTCTTGCGTACCGCGGAAGCCGCCGCCGAGACAACTGCCCCCCTCAACGCGTGGACCACGCGATTCGTGTTCTGGCGAAATGATGTTGGAGTTCCACGGGTATTCTGCGGTTCTCAGCCGATCTGATACGTGGCTGGTTCTCTTATCGATGCGCGACGGCGCACCCCTGCCTGACCTCTGGGCGCCCACCAGTTCCCCTCGATTCCAGCCGAAACGTACCGGTGGTATCCCTTGTCTCAGCCATTTGTTGAACCCTCTTCCCGGCGCTGCTTCAAAACAAGCTGCGACCGCGCGCTTTAACTCAAAGTTTGATTGAGCCAAGCTGGCACGCAGGCTGGTGACGGCGCCGTGATTGTGCTGGGTCGATCGCTCAATTGCACGTCGCCGGCGCCGGCGCCGGCGCCGGCGTTCCTCTACCCCGATGTGCGTCTGTGCGGCGGCATCACCGGAGCCAAGAAAATCGCCGCGATGGCGGAAGCGAACGATTGCATGGTGGTTCCGAATAATCCGCTGTCCCTGGTCAGCACTGCGGCCTGCCTGCAGATCGCCGCCTGCATCCCGAATTTCGCCATTCAGGAAGATCCAACTCAGACACCGGACCTGCATGGCACCAGCAATATCCTGGGTTCCGGGATCGCGACCGGCCTCGCCGAACCGCGGGACGGATTCATGCCCATTCCAAACGGTCCGGGTATCGGGGTCGAACTGGTGCCCGATGCGGTCGCACGCTGGAACGACCGCGGCCGATTCGGATGCGGCCGCATTGAGATGGCGCGGTGGTCGACATGTAGCTGCCGGCCGGTTTCGCGATATAAACCCCGAGAACGCGGCGGCGGTCGGCTGATCCGGTTTCCATCAGCCGCCGCCCAACGATGCCGCACGGGCGTGACCGTCTCGACATGGGCATTCCGACGTGTTTCGCTGCTACCTGCGTCAAAGGACAAGCCCGCGTTCGGCATGCAAGCCCGCGCACATCGAACACGGGCCATCAATAACCGGCCATGCGCGAAGGATATCGTCGTGTCAGAAGTGTTGCAGCGCCCATCTACCGAACGCACGATTGTGCCGGCCGGCGCAATCGATTGCGACGTCCATATCTCCGTTCCCGGCATGAAGGCATTGCTGCCGTATATGTCGCAGGCGTGGCAGGAGATGATTACCTCCCGCGGCACCGACGGGTTGGAACTGGCCAGCTACCCACCCGGCGCGCCACTGTCGTGCCGCCCGGATTGGCGACCCCTCACCGGCAAGCCGGGCACCGATCTCGCCATCCTGCAACGCCAGGCGTTGGACGCGTTCGGCACCCGAATCGCGATCGCCAACTGTCTGCACGGCGGCCAGGCGGTCCACAGCGAAGACCTTGCTCAAAATCTCTGTCAGGCGGTCAACGAATGGCTGGTTGCGGACTGGCTTGACCAGGAGCCGCGGCTGCGCGCCTCGATCGTCGTGCCGACGCAAAACCCTGTCTATGCCGCGCAGGAGATCGAACGTTGCGCCGGCGACAAGCGCTTCGTGCAGGTGCAGCTTCTGGCCGCGGGCGAAATGCTGCTGGGCCGACGCTACTACTGGCCGATCTATGAGGCGGCGGTAAAGCACGACCTGCCGATCGGCATCCATGCCGGCAGCGCGTTTCGTCATGCGCCGACATCGAACGGATGGCCGTCGCACTTCGTGCAGGACTATGTCGGCCAGACCATGGGGTTCGAGGCGCAGCTGCTCTCGCTGATGGGTGAAGGCGTGTTCAACCACTTTCCTACGCTGCGGGTGGTCCTGATCGAGTCGGGTGTCACCTGGCTGCCGGCGTTCCTGTGGCGAGCAATCAAGTCCTGGCGCGGACTGCGCAGCGAAACCCCATGGTTCAACCGTTCCCCCGCGGAACTGGTGCGCCAGCATGTACGGCTGACGATGCAGCCGTTCGATGCACCCGGTTCGGCGGAGGTCGAACGCATACTGGAACACATCGGCGGCGACGAAATGCTGTTGTTCGCAACCGACTTTCCACATTGGCATTTCGACGGCACACAGGCATTGCCACCGGGCCTGTCGCCGGAACTCGTTCGCCGGCTGGCGGTCGACAATCCGCTGGCCACCTATCCGCGTTTACAGGAGACGTTGTCATGAGCGAAGTGCTCGACCGTTCCACACAAGCCGCGATCCGCACCGGCATTGTCGATTGCGACATCCACCCGACAATGCGCTCCCAAACAGAACTGCATCCGTGGCTGTCGGCACAGTGGCGATCGCATCTTGCTGCGTATGGATTGCAGCCGCGGGTGCCGTTCACCACCGGGACGCAGTATCCGAAGGCAGCACCGGCGACGGCTCGGCGTGACGCGTGGCCGCCGAACGGTGGGCCGCCGGGATCCGATCTGGCGTTCCTGCAGGCCCAGTTGCTCGATGCGAACGACATCGCGATCGGTATCCTGACACCATTGCACGGCAGCGCGCGGAACACCGACCTCGACGCAGCGTACAGCACCGCGGTGAACGAATGGCAACTGGAACGATGGGTGCGCCGTGACCCCAGGCTGCGCGGATCCATAACGGTCGCCCACGAGGACCCCGAACTGGCCGTCGAGGAAATTGCTCGGTGGGCGGACGACCGGAACTTCGTGCAGATCCTGCTGCCGTCGAAGACCAACGAGCCATTGGGGCGCAAGCGCTACTGGCCGATGTTCGCTGCGGCCCAGGCAGCGAACCTGCCGATCGCGGTGCATGTCAACAGCGTCGGCGGCGGCTATGCGTCCACCCCAAGCGGCTGGCCGAGCTACTATTTACAGGACCACCACATCAATGTGCACAGCTTTCAGGCCCTGGTCTCCAGCCTGGTGTTGGAAGGCGTGTTCGAGAAATTCCCACGACTGCGCATGGTGATGATCGAAGGCGGCTTCGCCTGGCTGCCGGCGTTGTGCTGGCGCCTCGATCAGCAATGGGCTCGGATGCGCGACGAGGTGCCGCACTGCAAGCGCCCGCCGTCGGAATATATCCGCGAGCATATCTGGTTCACGACGCAGCCGATGGAAGAGCCGGAGCACGCCGACCATCTGCGCGACACGCTGACTTGGATCGGCTGGGACCGCGTGATGTTCGCAACGGATTATCCGCATTGGGATTACGACGATCCACGCAACGCGTTTCCGATCCGGCTGTCCGATGCCGAACATGCAATGATTTTCCGCGACAACGCGATGGGGCTGTATCGCCTGACGTGACTCCCCAGGCGGCGTGTTGACGACCCGCGCTACCCCTGCCTACCGTCGCAGACGCGCAAGCCTGGGCAGAGACAGATCCGGGCGTGAGGAGAGTCCGTGAAAATTCTACGCCATGTCTGTGCGGCTTTATGCATTCTCGCGCCGATCGCCGTTTCGACAATGATCGGGACCGCCAGAGCCGAATCCGTCGTCCGCGTAGGCGTTTCCGCCCGTGACCTTGGCTCGCTCGATCCGGCCACCGGCATAGGCAACGGCGATGAATTTCCAATCCGCCAGATATTCAACACCCTGGTCGCGCCAAAGGATGGCACCTCGAACCTCATGTTCGATCAGTTGCAAGGCGAACTCGCGGAAAAATGGGAGATGGCGCCCGACGCGCGCAGCTTCACCTTCCACCTGCGCCATGGCGTCCAATGGCAGCGCGGCTATGGCGAGTTCACCGCCGAGGATGTCGCCTTCACCATCGCCCGCATGCGCGATCCGAAGACCGGCACCGCATACGGCGCGAACTTCCGCGATATCGAGGGCGTCGATATTGTTGACCCGTATACCGTAACGATCCGTCTGACCAGGCCCAACCCGTTCTTCTACGCCTTCGCCCTGATGCCCCGCTTCGGCGGCTACATGGTGTCGAAGAAAGCGATCACCGAACTGGGCGAGGACTTTCGTCGCAATCCCGTCGGCACCGGCCCGTTTGAATTCGTCTCATATGATCCGAAACAGAAAATCATAGCCAGGGCAAATCCGACCTACTGGGACGGCAAGCCGAAGATCGACCGGATGGAGGTGCTGTTCCTGCCGGAGACCTCGTCCCGCACGCTGGCGTTCGTCAAAGGCGACGTGGACATGATCGAGGGCGCCACCGTTCCGGGCTGGCTGGCCAGCGTGAAGCGCCAGAAGCCTGACCTTATGCAGGATTTGGGCCGGCCCGGCGCCGTCTGGGCGTTCTACCTCAACATGACCCGTAAGCCGCTGGACGACATCCGCGTTCGCCAGGCCATCGCCCATGCCATCGACATCAGAGACTGGAGTGCCGCCTTCGGCGACTTCGTTTCGCCGATGTATGGCGTATCCCCGGTCGGCTATTATGGTGCCTTGAACAAGGAAGATCTGCCGCAGGACTGGCCTTTTACCTACGATCCCGCGCGCAGCAAGGCGCTGCTGGCCGAAGCGGGGATACCAAACGGTTTCTCGGTCGATATGTTCGTGACCGAGCGTGAGGAATACAAAAGCAATGTGCTGATCATCCAGGAGCAGCTCCGCAAGGTCGGCATCCTGCTCAATGTTCGTCTGGTCGATCATGCCAGCTACCACAACGACATCCGCCGCGATCTCGACGCGATGGTCATGTACAGCTCGGGCCAGCCGCCGCTGACCCAGGCGGTGCTGAACGCATTCTACAATTCCGCCGCCATCGTCGGAAAACCCACCCGCAATATGAATTTCAGCCACTACGGCGATCTGGGCGGCAACGCCGACGCGCTGATGGCGCAGGCCAACGAGGAAGTCGACGACACGAAGCGGCTGGCGCTGCTGAAGCAGGTCCAGATCCAGATCCTGCAACAGGTCCCGGTCATTCCGCTGCCGAGTCCGGGCAGTTCGTGGATGCACAACGGCAAGACGCTGGAGATCGGCTTTCCGATCAAGGCCTACATGGGCACCTTCACCTTGGGCAAGGCAAGCCGGCTCTGAGCCATGACCGGTTTCGTCCTTCGCCGCGGCCTGGAAGTCGTCCCGACTGTCCTGCTGGTACTGACCCTGGTATTCCTCGCCCTGCGAGTAATGCCGGGCGATCCCGCCATCGCCGCCCTTGGCGAGTTTGCCACACCCGACGCCATCGCGTCCTTCCGCGCCAAGCTGGGTCTCGATGAGCCGCTGTGGATGCAGTATTTCAGCTTCGTTCGTCATGCGCTGACAGGCGATTTCGGGCGCTCGATGAGCAACAATGCCTCGATCAATGGATTGCTGGCGCAGGCGCTTCCTTACACGCTCAGCCTCGCCGGCGCCGCCACGCTGATCGGCATCGTCGTCGGCATCCCGTTCGGCGCATTGAGCGCGGTCAATCGAAACGGTGTGACGGACGGCCTGGGCCGGGTGTTCGCGCTGATCGGCTTCTCGCTGCCGGATTTCTACTTCGGCATCCTGCTTGTGCTGGCCTTCTCCGTCCAACTCGACTGGTTTCCCATGATCGGCGGCGGTGAGGGGTTCCTGGACAAGCTGCACCATCTCGTGCTGCCGGCGATAACGCTGGGCGTGGTGATGGCAGCCTTCGTCATGCGCCTGACCCGATCGTCGCTGCTGGAGGTGCTGCGCAAGGACTACGTCCGCACCGCGCGCGGCAAGGGCGTGGCGGAGCGTTGGGTCATCTTCAGGCACGCGTTGCGCAATGCGCTGATCCCGGTCACCACAGGCCTCGGCATCTACCTGCTGACGACGCTGTCCGGCACCATCACCGTGGAACTGGTATTCGCCCGCCCCGGCCTCGGCACGCTGCTGATCGGTGGCGTCACCGCGCGCGACTACACTCTCGTTCAGGCAGGCCTGGTGGTGTTCGCGTTTTTCGTCGTGGCAGTGAACCTGCTGACCGACGTCCTGTGCGCCGCGATCGATCCGCGGATAACCCTGCGATGAGCGATATCACTGCAAACCAAGCGCCGATCCGGTCATACCTAACAAGCAACAAGCTGACCGTCGCCGGCACCGTGCTGAGCGCGCTGCTGATCCTGTTGGCTCTGATCTCGCCGCTGATCGTGCCGCATGACCCTCTCGATCAAAGCTTCATCAATGAAGGGCAATGGCCGTCTGCGCATTCTTGGATCGGTACAGACTCGT
>JAQGHW010000078.1 GCA_028291505.1 Rhodopila sp.
TATCTGGCGGATGGAAAATGCGACATAGGCGCCCAGCTCCACCCCTGGGTCACGCCCCCGTTCGACAGCGAAACCGAAGAGCGCCTGTCCTTCCCCGGCAACCTGCCCCCGGCGCTGGAGCGCGAGAAGCTGCACCGCCTGGCGGAAGCCGTGCGCCAAAGCTTCAACGTCCAACCCACGGTATACAAGGCCGGGCGCTACGGCCTGGGCCCCGCCACCGCCGCACTGCTGGAGGACGAAGGCTTCCTGGTCGACACCAGCCTGATCCCGCGCACCCGCTACACCGAAGCCGGCGGCCCGGATTTTTCCGCCTTCGACTACGGCCCATTCTGGTTCGGGTCGCGCCGCCGCCTGCTGGAACTGCCGGTGACAAGAGCGCTGACGGGATTGATGGCGCGTCGCCTGCCCTCGGTTTACGGCATGGCGGAGCGAAAGCCGTTCCGTAACGTGCGGGCCGCCGGCCTGTTGGCGCGGGCGAGGCTGCTGGAGCGGATCACGCTGTCGCCGGAAGGATCCGATCTGGCGGCGATGCTGCGATTGACCCGTACCTTGCTGAAACGGGGAGAGCGGATTTTTACCCTCAACTATCACAGCCCGTCACTGGAGCCAGGCAACACCCCGTACGTGCGCACCCATCGCGACCTGGCGATATTCCTCGACCGGATTTCGGGATTCCTGAGCTTTTTCCGCGATGAACTCGGCGGCGTGTTCCTGACGGTCAAGCAACTCCACGACCAGCTCCGGGCCGGAACATTGGCGGCTGACCCCGCGCATCCAG
The DNA here is from genome assembly GCA_028291505.1 of Rhodopila sp. Lineage (GTDB taxonomy): Bacteria > Pseudomonadota > Alphaproteobacteria > Acetobacterales > Acetobacteraceae > Rhodopila. The sequence goes on from JAQGHW010000078.1 coordinate 779, forward strand.
CCCCCCAGGCCGGCGATCCGCCGGTAAGCGGCTCAAATCGCTGCCTCGTCGTCGCCAACACCTTCCCGCCGGTTCATGGCGGATCCGCCATCGTCTATGACAGTCTGGCACGTTTCGGCGATGGCCGGGTGTCGGTGCTGGCCCCGCGGCAGGATTATCGCGACGGTTGGCCGATCCTGGGTTGGCGGGAGTTCGATCGACAGGCACCGTTCAAGGTGCATCGTATCCCCCTGCTTCGCACGCTGTTTCTGCCGGAGGACGCCAGTGTGTTCCAACGCATCGGCGGCCTGGCGGCTGATCTGGTGATCCGTGTGTCGGTGCTGCGCAGCATCTGGCGAATCATCCGGACCGAAAAAATCGCGGTACTATGCATCGGCGAACTCGTAGCAGGCGGCTGGCTGGCTGGCGCATGCCGCGGGTTGTTCGGGCTGAAAACCGTGATCTACATCCACGGCGAGGAAATCAGCACCCGCACCCGTTACGATGAAGGCCGCCAGCGCCGCAGACGCGCGCTCGCGGCGGCTGACGGGATCGTCGCGGTAAGCCGGTTCACCCGGGACACGCTGATCAGCGGTTTCGGTGTACCTGCCGGGAAGATCCAGCTGGTGTCGAATGGCGTCGATCTCGCTCGCTTCAAGCCGGAGCCGCGATCGGCGAATCTGATGGTTCGGTATGGGCTGGAAGGGCGCCGCGTCCTGCTGACGGTCAGCCGGCTCTACGCCCGCAAAGGCATGGATCGGGTCATCGAGAGCCTCCCGGCCGTACTAAGCCGGTTTCCAGACCTGGTCTATCTGATCGTCGGCGAGGGGTCCTATCGGCCGACCCTTGAGAATCTGGTCAGATATCACGACCTGGGCCGCAACGTCGTCTTCGCCGGCACAGTACCGGACTACGAACTAACCAAGCATTACAGCCTGGGCGACGTGTTCATCATGGCAAACCGGGAGATGCCGGACGGCGAAACCGAAGGCTTCGGCCTGGTCTTTCTGGAAGCGAACGCCTGCGGATTGCCGGTGATCGCGGGACGTGCAGGCGGTAGCGTCGATGCGGTAACCGATCACGTGAACGGACTGCTGGTGGACGGTGACGACACCGCGGTCATCGCCGCGGCGATCGTAAGGATGTTCGAGGACGACGCATTGCGGGACAGGCTGAGCATCGGCGGAGCAGAGGTCGCGCAAGCATCCGGATGGGGTCGCCGGGTAGAGCAGTTTCTAAAATTCTGCGACCAGCTAACCAGCGAAAAGGTTCCCCCGAGACATTAAGACCTCTCATGCCCCTCATGCCCCGGTGCGTCAGCCTCACGCGGCCCCACCAGACGCACGCCAACCCAACAAACCTTCTCTGCGAATTCTGCGCCCCGCTCTGCGCGCTCTGCGTCGGAACGCGGACTCCGCCCAGACACCGCCCGCGCCGGTCCAACCCCGATGCTGACCCGCGAGGCACCGCGGCGTCACCAAGACACCGCCAACGAACCGCTCCGCCAGAACGCAAATCCGGCGCCCGCGATCACAGCCCCGACCTCGCCCCCTTCACCCAATCGCCCAGACGACATATCCGCGACAACCCCGGCCGCACACGCTAAACACACCGCATGCGTTACCGCGTCCAACATACCACCCGCTACGCCTACGGCACTCCCGTCGAGCTGGCCGCGCACATGGTGCATCTGCGCCTGCGCCCACGCCCCTGGCAGACCGTCATCTCCGAACGCATCACCACCGACCCGACGCCCGCCCGCCGCCGCGACGGACTGGATCACTTCGGCAACCACGTCACCTGGCTGTTCCTCGATCTGCCGCACGCCGATTTTGAGGTCACATCGGAATCAGTCGTCGAGGTCGATTGTCCCCCACCCCCCGACCCCAAGGACACCCCACCGTGGGAGGCTGTGGTCCAGGCCGCCCGAACGCAGGAAGGCTGGCAGGCCGTCGAATTCCAGTTCGGCACCGCCATGGCGCCGGTAGACCCCGCATCCAAAGCCTACGTCGCCAAGTCGTTCACTCCGGACCGCCCGGTGCTGGAGGCATTGCTGGACCTGAACGACCGCATCTATACCGAATTCCGCTTCCGTTCCGGGGTCACCACGATCTCCACGCCGGTCTCCCAGGTCATGGCCCGCCGCGAAGGCGTCTGCCAGGACTTCTCCCACGCCATGATCAGCGGCCTCCGCGGCATCGGCATGCCCGCTCGCTACACCTCCGGCTACATCCGCACCAAACCGCCCCCGGGCCAGACCAAGCGCCAGGGCGCCGACCAATCCCACGCCTGGGTCGGCTGCTGGATCGGCCCCGAACACGGCTGGGTAGACGTCGACCCAACCAACGGCATCGTCGTAAAGGATGAGCACGTGCTGCTAGGTTGGGGCCGCGACTTCAGCGACGTAAGCCCCGTCCGAGGCGTCATCCTGGGCGGCGGCGACCACATCGTCCGGGTCGCCGTCGATCTGGAACCGGTCGAGGACAACCAGGACACAGAACAAGAATGACCAGCATCCGCATCCTATCGACCCTGGCCGTCATGGGCGCCATGCCCGACCTGACCGCTATGTACGAAGCCCAAACCGGCACCAGGATCGACACCGATTTCGCCCCCACCGTCGCGCTGCTCGAACGCCTGCGCGCCAATCAGCCCGCCGACATCGCCATCCTGACCGCCCAAGCCATCGACGACCTCATCCAGCAGGGCGTCATGCGCCCCGGCACCCGCACCGACATGGCCCTGTCCTTCGTCGGCATCGCCATAAAAACCGGCGCCCCAAAACCCGACATCCATTCGGTCGCCGCGCTCAAGGCCACCCTGCTGGCCGCCCGATCCGTCGCCTATTCCAAAATCGGCGCCAGCGGCATCTTCTTCGCCAGCCTTATCGAGCGCCTGGGAATCGCCGCCGAGGTCAACGCCCGCGCCGTCATCGTCCCCTCCGGCTTCACCGCCGAACGCCTGACCAGCGGTGAGGCCGAACTCGCGGTTCAGCAAATCAGCGAACTGATGGTGGTCCCCGGCATCGAGGTCGTCGGCCCCCTGCCAGCCGAAATCCAGACCGTCGCCACCTTCTCCGCCGGGCTTCTCGCCGCATCCCGGCAGGTTGAAACCGCCACCGCCCTGCTCCACTTCCTGGCCTCACCCGCCATCGCTCCCGTGCTGCGACGCGCCGGGCTGGAGCCAGCCGGTTCATGACGCGTTAAACCCGTCTTCGGTCCAGCCGTCCGGCCACCTGTCGCGGCACCCGCCGTTACAGATGTCCCCACCCCGCTCCACCCAGCGGGCGCGACGCTGCCCAAGGACCTGCAATGCCGATCCTGACCGTCACCCACACCACCACCTACCGGTACGCCGTTCCGGTCAGTTTCGGCGAACACCGCATGATGATGCGCCCCCGCGACAGTCATGACCTGCGCCTGCTGGAGACCGCGCTGATCCTGCGCCCGACCGCAACGAAACGATGGATCCACGACGTCTTCGGCAATTCCGTCGCCATCGCCCGCTTCAGCGAACCCGCCAGGGAACTGCACGTCGAATCGCGTTTTCGCGCCGAACATTTCCCCCTCGCCGAAAGTGGCGTCGAAATCGAGCAATACGCCCGGCGTCACCCCTTCAGCTACGACGCCTCCGAGGTCCCGGATATCGGCCGCACCGCCGAACGTCACTATCCCGACCCGGAACATCTGGTCGACAGCTGGGCGCGCCGCTTCGTGGAACAGGCGGCCGAACACGACACCATGGGCATCCTTTCAACGATGACCAAGGCGATCAAGGCAGAGTTCAAATACAACCCCCGAGATGAGATGGGCACACAAGACCCGGTAACGACACTAAAAACCGGAACCGGCACGTGCCGAGACTACGCGCTGCTGATGATGGAG
>JAQGHW010000102.1 GCA_028291505.1 Rhodopila sp.
GCACGCTACGGCGAAGCGGCGTACGCTGCAATCGACCGCATTCCCCGCCTGGTCTGGGCCGAATACCTAAGCTGGTACCGGCATTACCTGAAGATCCCGGTCCGCTACCAGACATCCCTGCAACGAATCGAACCCGCCGATGGATGCTTCCGGTTGCATCTGGAAATCGAAGGCCGCCCGGCTGTCGAAACCACCCGCAAAATCGTTCTGGCCACCGGCTTCACCGGCAACGGCGGGCCCTACATTCCCCCCGTCCTCGCGACTCTTCCAAAGAATGTCCTGTCGCACACCCAGGACAGCATCGATTTCGTCGGCCTTCGTGACAAGACAGTCGCGGTCGTCGGCGCCGCCGCCGCCGCTTTCGACGCGGCCGGCGTCGCACTGGAAAATGGAGCCGCGGCGGTCCATCTGTTCGCCCGCCGTCCGTCAATCGCATCCGTGCCCATCACCCGCGTTCGCGGCTACACGGGCGCCTACGACAATTACCGGCAACTGCCGGACGCGATCCGCTGGCATCAGGCGATCCGATTTCGCCAGACTGGATCGACCCCAACCATCGATGCGATCCAGCGCACGGTGGCGTTCCCCAACTTCCAATTGCATCTCGCCGCCCCTTGGCAGGATGCCCGCATGCAAGATGGGCAGGTGGAGGCCCGCGTCAACGACGATATATTCCGTTTCGACCACGTCATCGCCGGCACCGGCTACTTCGTCGATCCGTCCGTTCGGCCTGAACTCGCCGGCTTCGCGGACCGCATCCTGTTATGGCAAGACCGATACGTTCCGCCCGCCGATCAGCAGGACCCGTTCCTGGGCCTCCATCCGTACCTGGGCGAAGCGCACGAATATCTCGAAAAGACCCCGAACCAGGCACCGTATCTGCGCGACATCCATGTCCACAATCCCGCCGGCTTTGTCAGCTTCGGCCTGCCGATCGGCGACGTCCCCAGCATGCGAAGAGACATCCCCCTGGTTGCCGCACGCATCAGCCGCGACCTTTTCCTGGCAGACCTGGACAGCCACGGACAACGCATGACCGGCACGATCGCGGCGGACTTTCCAGATGACGTCTATGCGTCCGCGGTGCGGAAGCGGCCCGCCTGACGCGCCGTTACCCCCTGATCGTGGCTAACGCAGTCGCGAACCCGGGTCCATCCCCAGGTAGATCCGGCCGCCGATGGGGTACCACTCCGGTGCGATCGTGACCGTCTGGCCGACGACATGCAGGTCGCGCCAGCATTCCGCCAGGCGGCTCTCGCGCTTGAATGACGTGCTGCCACCGTGCCGGTACACCAGATCCATCGCCTCGCGCGCGCTATCGGCGGCGTGGACAGCGGCCAGCCGGCACCTGGCCCGCTGCTCCAGCGTGGTCTCCCCACCGGCCGCGACCGTGTTCCACAACTCGGCGATCATCGCACCGCGGTAGACGCGCCCGGCGTTCAGAATTGCGTCAGCCCGTCCCACGGCGTCCTGCACCTGCGGATTTTCGCACAGCATGCCGGTCCGGCCACGCGGCGTCTTTTCGACGGCCAGTGCGATCAGCGCGTCAATGCCGGCGCGCGCGATGCCAGTGATCACAGCGCTGTGGTGGGGCCCGACCCAGGCCTGGCTCGGCAAGGCATAAGTGATCCCCGGCCAGCGCGCCCACTGGTTGTCCAGCGGGACGCCCACGTGGACCATCGTCCGCCGCTCCGGCAAGAACACGTCGTCAACTATCCAGTCGAAACTGCCGGTGCCGCGCAGGCCGGCCACGTCCCAACTGCCCTCGACGATCGTGGCCTCCGAACGCGGGAAAACGCCCCGCCAATACATCGAGCCGCCGTCCGGGCGCCGCCGCGGCTGCCCATCGTCGAGGATCTGGAAACTCCCCAGCATCCAGGCGCTCTCCTGGCACCCGCTGCCGAAGGTCCAACGCCCGCTGATGCGGTAGCCACCCTCGACCTGCACCGCCTGGCCACCACCCTGCACGGCGGTGCCGGCCATGATGGTTTCGTGCCCGGGCGGGTAGATTTCGTGGACGCCCTCATCGGGTAAACCGAGCGTAACGAGTTGGCCGATGCCGTTGTTGGCGATGTTCCAGCCGATTGAGCCAGCACCTTCGGCCAGCAGCTCCGCGACGCGCAGATAGGTCAGCGGATCGACCTGCAGGCCACCCAGAGCGCGCGGGATCACCATTCGGTAAAAGCCCGCGGCACGCAATTGCTCGACCAAGGCTTTCGGAATGCGCTGCTCGCGCTCGATCTCCTCATGGTAGCCGCGCAGCACCGGCCGCATCGCGGCCGCGGCCTGCACCAGGGGTTGCGCGTCGACATCCACGGGTAAGCGCGTCTCTTCGACCATTGTGTCCATTTTTGCCTCCCACCGTCGTTCCGGTCACCAAGCCTGAGCGCACTTCGCCGCCGTGTCACGTCCCTCCCCTCCCATCGCGTGCGGCAACGTTTCAACAGCGCCGTTTTTTGGTTTTGTTGAAACAACAACGATCGCACCTTTCCAGGGAACGCGCGGACCAACACTTTGCCGGTGATCAGGCGGCGCCGGCGTGGTTGATGTCAATGGAAAGCCGCACACCACCTTTGCCGGCCACGCCGCCGATGGTTAGGGTAACGGCGTGATTCAGGGGGCTTAAGCAAAACATGCGAACCTACGACTACATCGTTGTCGGCGGCGGCTCCGCCGGTGCGGTCGTCGCGAACCGGCTAACCGCCAACCCCCGCAACAACGTGCTGCTGCTGGAAGCCGGCCCCGCCAGCCATCGCTGGTCCCGCATCCCCATTGGCTATGCGAAGTTACTGAACAACCCCACGGCCAACTGGCTCTATACCTCGGAACCCGAAGCCAACACGAACGGCCGCAAACTCCCCGTGCCGCGCGGCAAGTTGCTCGGTGGTTCCAGCTCGATCAACGGCCAGGCGTTCGTGCGTGGCCAGGCCCAGGATTTCGACACCTGGGCGCAACTGGGCAACCGCGGCTGGAGCTACCAGGACGTCCTGCCCTTCTTCAGGCGAATGGAAACGTATGAAGGCCGCGGCGACGACACCTTTCGCGGCCGGGAAGGGCCGCTGCGAGTAACCAACCCGCCGCCGCGCGACCCGCTGTTCGCCGCGTTGATCAAGGCGGCGGGCCAGGTCGGAATAGTGCACAACCCCGACTACAACGGCGCCAGCCAGGATGGGATCGCCATGAGCCAGGCGACGATCGCATCTGGCCAGCGCATGAGCACCGCCCGCTGCTATCTGGACCCGATCCGCAACCGCGAAAATCTTCATATCGAGACCGACGCGTTGGCCGGTTCCCTCGTGCTTGACGGCACACGCTGCGTAGGCGTCCGCTATTCCGTGGCTGGCACCATGCGTGAGGCGCGTGCCGGGCGTGAGGTCGTCATCAGCGCGGGATCGATCAATTCTCCGCAACTGCTGGAATTGTCAGGGATCGGCCAACCCGACCGCCTGCGAGATTTGGGCATCCAGGTGCACCATGCCCTGCCGGGCGTCGGCGAAAACCTGCGCGATCATTACGCGCCAAGAACGCGGTGGACCATTGGTGCGAAAGGGATCACCTTCAACGACAGGGGTCGCGGTCTCGGTCTGATGGGGCAGGTCTTGCGCTACGCGCTCTTCAATCAGGGCATGCTCGCAATGGTTGCGGCACCGATGCGAGCGTTCGTGCGATCGCGGGAGGGTCTTGAGGCACCAGATGTGCTTCTGGGCTGGGTGCCGATGCTGACCGAAGCAGGCCCGAAGGGGCCGAAGATCTCCCGCCAGTCTGGCGTGACGTGCTACGCGCATCCGATGCGGCCGGAGAGCAAGGGACACATCCACATCGTCTCGGCCGATCCGCGCCGGCCCCCGGCGATCAACTTCAACTTCCTGTCGTCTCCGATCGATGCGGAAATCACCGCACGCGCGGTCCGCATCGCCCGCGCCGTCATGACCGCGCCCGCGATGGCCCACCTTCAGGTGACGGAGGTCGCGCCCGGCGCGTCCCAGACCACGGACGACGAAATACTGGACTGGGTCAAACAGGCAGCCGAAACGACTTACCACCCGGTCGGGACCTGCAAGATGGGCTCCGACGGCATGGCTGTCGTCGATGCTCAGCTTCGCGTTCATGGCATCCAGGCACTGCGGATCGCCGACGCCTCGATCATGCCGGCACTCACCTCGGGCAACACCAACGCGCCGTCGATTATGATTGGCGAAAAGGCGGCGGATATGCTGCTGAACCATGCCGCCACGTGACACGGCGTCGTAGCGAGCGACGACACCGCCTTGAATGGAACGACTTGCCGCGACGCCCCACTCGCCAAGGAGCTGACGCATGCCCGATGAACGCGCACCGGCACACGGGGACCAGACCCCGCATCAGATCGTGATCGTGGGCGGCGGTGCGGCGGGATTGGAGTTGGTCACCCGCCTTGGCGACACACTGGGCAAGCGGCGAACCGCCGAGGTCACGCTGATCGAGAGAAACCGCACGCATCTATGGAAACCGTTGCTGCACGCGGTAGCCGCCGGAAGCATGGATCCCGGTGAGCATGAATTGAACTATCTTGCCCAGGCGCATTGGCACAATTCCCTGTATCGCCTGGGCGAAATGATCGGATTGGATCGCGCGGACAAACAAGTGCACCTCGCCGCTACGCAAGACGAGGAAGGCAGGGAAATTACCCCACCTCGGTCGTTTCATTACGATACGCTGGTGATCGCCGTCGGCAGTTTGGCCAACGACTTCGGGACACCGGGTGTCGCGGAGTATGCAATCCCACTCGAAACGACCGAGCAGGCTGTGCGTTTCAACAGGCGGCTGGTGAACGCCTGCATCCGCGCCGACGCCCAGGCCGGACCAGTGCGCCCCGGTCAGCTTCATGTGGCGATCATCGGCGCTGGCGCGACCGGCACCGAGCTTGCTGCGGGACTTTACCAGACCACGCGCGAAGTCGTGGCTTACGGTCTCAATCGGGTCGACCCCGCGCGTGATATCCGCATCATCCTGATCGAGGCGGCGGATCGGATCCTGCCCGCACTGCCGGAACGAATCTCCGACGCCACCTTGAAGCTGTTGAACACCCTCGGCGTGGAGGTCCAAACCGGTGTGCGCGTCGGTGAGGTGACGCAGGATGGCCTGCGCCTGGCCAATGGTGAGTTCCTGCCGGCGGAACTCGTCGTGTGGGCCGCCGGGATCAAGGCACCCGGCTTCCTGCGGGACCTCGATGGGCTGGAGAGCAACCGGCTCAACCAGCTTGTCGTCACCCAGACGCTCCAGACGACACGGGACAGCAACATTTTCGCGATCGGCGATTGCGCCGCCTGCCCGTGGCAGGGACATCCCACCCCTATTCCGCCGCGTGCACAGGCCGCGCACCAGGAAGCCTCGCATCTGTTCAGGCAGCTACCCCGTCGTATCGCTGGCAAACCATTACTCCCATTCGTCTATCGCGACTTCGGCTCACTGGTCTCGCTCGGCGAGTATTCCACGGTCGGCAGCCTCATGGGCATCCTCGTCGGCAAAAGCTTCTTCATCGAAGGCTATTTCGCTCGGTTTATGTATCGATCACTTTATATGATGCATGAGGTCGCACTGTACGGATTCTGGAAGACACTATTTGGAACCCTGGCGCGTGGATTCTCCCGGCGGTCTCGGCCGGTCGTCAAGCTGCACTAGAGCAACATCAGCCTGACTGGAACAGTCCGGCTGACAAAGTTGCTCGTGAAAACAATGATCTAGTGCATGCTGACTGTTTCCAGTCAGCATGCACTAGGCGATCAAGGGGCCATGCTCAGGCCTTGCACACGGATTATGCCGTCGGCGATCGGCACGAACCCCTGGATTTTCGCCGACATGCCGACGATGTTTTTCCAGGTCCATAGGTAGGTGATCGGCAGGTCTTGCGCCTCCTGCTGCCACATCTTCTCATAAAGCGCCCGGCGCGCCGCGATGTCAGTCACCTGGCGCGCCTGATCCAGCAACGAATCCACCGTCGGATTGCTGTAGTGCCCGGTGTTCAGCGGACCGCCCGTGTGCAGGAACGTGTAGGTGTTGCCGTCGATGTCGCTGCGGCCGGACCAGTATAAGATACTGGCCTCGAAATCACCCTGGATCGCCGCGGTCAGTTGAGTGCGCGCCTCGGTCGCGGTGATCTTCACGTTGAAGCCGGCCTCGGCTGCCATCGATTGGATGACCTCGGCCACCTGCACAAGGTCGGGGCTGTTGGCAACCGTCAGGTTCACCGTCAGCGGCAGCGTCACGCCGGCCTCGTGCAGCAGCTGCTTCGCCTTGGCGACATCGCGCGCGGGCGGCCGGATCGACGGCGTGAAAAACGGCGAGCCCTGCGACACCGACTGGGCCGCGGCCGGGAACATGCCATTGTAGACGACGCTGAGCAGTGCGGTGCGATCGAGCGAAAGCTCGAATGCCTTGCGGACTCGCGGATCCTTGGCATACGGCGTGTTGGCGCCGGGGCCGTTGGCCATATTGCTGGTGATACCGTGATAGCCGAGCGCATCGGACACTATCAGCTTCAGCTTCGGATCGGCCTGGACAGCCTCGGCGTCGGTCGGCACGATATATTCCGAGATATCGATAGCGCCGGCCCTCAGATTCGCCAGGCGTACAGTCGAGTCCGGGATTGTCCGATAGATAACGCGGTCGAAATGGATCGCGGCGGCATCCCAGTACTCCGGGAACCGTTCCAGCGTGATGTGGTCCTGTTCGACCCGCTCGACAAATCGGAACGGACCGCTGCACACCGGGTGCTGCCCGAAGCTCTTCGGATCCTTGGCGGCTTGCGGCGCCAGTATCATGCCGGCCCGGTCGGTCAGCGGTGCCATGAACGGCGAGGACGGGCTTTTCAGCACAATGCGGATGGTAGCCGGGTCGACCACCTCGACATGGTCGATCTGATTAAGTTCCGGGCGGCGGAAACTGCCATTCAGCGTCAGATGACGGTCCAGGCTCGCCTTCACCGCGTCGGCATCCATGGTCGTGCCGTCCTGAAACTTCACACCCTGGCGCAGCGGAATCACCAAAGTCTTCGAATCAGTCCAGGTATATCCCGTCGCAAGCCGCGGCACGATGTTGAGATGTTCATCGAGGTCGAACAGCTTGTCGCACAATCCGGCAAACACGATACGGCCGGTGTAGGTAGCGGCGAGCGTCGGATCGAGCACGTCCGGATCGTCACGCAGGGCAATGCGCAGATCGGCCGCGGCCAGCGGGCCGGTGCTTGCGGCGGTGATCAACAAACAAGCAGCAAGCCAACGCAGAATCGTCGAAGCGCGCATTGATCCGGGGTTCTCCCGCTGAATGGCCTGTTCGCCAGCCACAAGAATAGCTTAGGCCGCGCGTCCCGCATTCTGCAACGGCCGGATCGGCGGGGAACTGCGACGCGGTCGAACGTCGGGCGCCCGAACTTGGATAATCCAAACCCTCCCACCATCCACGCAGTTCAACCATGGTCCGCATATTGTGCCTTCGAATGGCACGACCATCTTAACGCGAAGACGGACTGGGGCCGGCAGCATCCAGGGCAAGCTGCGAATCCCGCCAATGGACATCAAACCGCGGCAAAGACCTCTTACCTGTTCGATGATCTTCCCGACAACTCGGGCGCACGGCTAAGCGCAAAAGGAGCAACGACATGCCGAAAACCGTCGCCGATCAGTTCGCCGAAACCCTTGCCGCGGCCGGCGTGAAGCGGATCTACGGCATTGTCGGCGACAGCCTGAACGGGCTGACCGACTCGTTGCGGCGCCAGGGCAAGATCGAATGGGTGCATGTGCGCCATGAGGAAGCCGCGGCCTTCGCAGCCGGCGCCGAGGCGCATCTCACGGGTGAACTCGCCGTCTGTGCCGGCAGTTGCGGGCCAGGCAATTTGCACCTCATCAATGGCCTGTTCGACTGCCACCGGTCCCGCGTCCCCGTGCTCGCAATCGCCGCGCAGATACCATCGGCCGAGATCGGCGCCGGCTATTTCCAGGAAACCCACCCGGACCAGCTGTTCCAGGAGTGCAGCCACTATTGCGAGCTGGTCTCCACCCCGAACCAGATGCCGCGCACCTTGGAAATCGCGATCCGCCAGGCCGTCGGCAACCGCGGCGTTTCGGTCGTGGTCATCCCCGGCGACGTCGCCCTGCAGCCGGCATCCAGCGCCCCGACCCCAAAGGTATCGGGCCTGCTGCCGCCCAGCGCGATCGTGACACCCGCGCCCGAGGATCTAGACCGGCTGGCAGCCCTCCTGAACAGCAAAGCTCGGGTGACCGTGTTGTGCGGCTCTGGATGTCAGGGCGCCCATGACCAACTCATTGCGCTCGGCGAGCGATTGAAGGCCCCCATGGTGCATGCACTCCGGGGCAAGGAGCACGTCGAGTGGGACAATCCCTACGACGTCGGCATGACCGGGCTGATCGGATTCGCGTCGGGCTATTACGCCATGCTCGATTGCGACGTGCTGCTGATGCTGGGGACCGACTTCCCGTACCGGCAGTTCTATCCACAAGGATCGGACGTGCGCATTGCCCAGGTCGATATCCGGGCAGAACAGATCGGCCGCCGGGCGCCGGTGGACCTTGGCATCGTGGGTGATGTCGGCCCGACGCTGCGGGCGCTGCTGCCGCTGTTGAAGGACAATCCGGATCGCCGTCACCTCGATCGGGCAACGGAACATTATCGCAAGACCCGCAGAAGCCTCGATGAACTGGCCGTCGGCACCCCGGGCAGGCGGCCGATCCACCCGCAGCAAATCGCCAAAGCCATCAGCGACCAGGCCGCGGACGACGCTGTCTTCACCTGCGACGTTGGTCTGCCTACGGTGTGGGCCGCCCGCTATCTTGCAATGAACGGCAAGCGGCGACTCCTCGGGTCTTTCTGGCACGGCTCCATGGCCAACGCGATGGCGCAGACCATCGGCGTGCAGTCTGCGTTCCCCAACCGCCAGGTCATTTCACTATCCGGAGACGGCGGGTTCGCCATGCTGATGGGCGATTTCCTCAGCCTCGCCCAATTGCGCCTGCCGGTGAAGGTCGTCGTCTTCAACAACGGTGCCCTCGGCTTCATCGAACTTGAGCAAAAGTCGACCGGCTTCCTCGCCACCGGCACGGAACTGCAGAACCCGAATTTCGCCGCCATGGCCGAAGCCGTCGGCGTGAAGGGGATCCGAATTGAAGACCCCGGCGAGGTCGAGGCCGGCATCGCCGCCGCACTCGCCCATGACGGGCCGGTGCTGGTCGATGCCGTCGTAAGCCGGACTGAGCTTGCGATGCCGCCCGCGGTCACGCTGGAAATGGCCAAGGGCTTCACGCTCTACATGGTGAAGGCGGTGATGAGCGGCCGAGGCGATGAAGTGCTCGATCTCGCCCGAACGAATTTGTGGCGCTAGGGTCAAGACCCAATCAGAAATGGCAGGTCTCAACCTGAAGTATTCCTTCGCAGCCGCAGCGCAACCGGACGAGATTGGCCGAAAGCGGTCCGTCTGCTGCGGAGAAGTTAAAGGCAAAAGCCGGCCTCATTCCGCAGAAAGTTGGGGGCGCAACAGAAGTGCTCTATCAGGGGTCTCGTATCTATAAGCAGCTGAGATTTGGCCCTAGTATCCGGGATCGGCACGTGAGCGCGAGGTAGTGACCTGCGTTCATTCTGACTTTCACTTGGGGACATGGCGATGGAATGGATGAACCGCTCTATGCGGCTGCACGATGTGCGCAAGGCGTTGACCGATCCCGAGAGCGACGCCTTATCGGCGCCCGGCGACTATGCGGCGGGCGAGGATTATCGCGGCGCCTATATTCCGACCAGGTTCTTCATCAAGCTCGCGCCGAGAATCCATGAACTGGTCGACGCGATCACCCGGCGCGACACAGACAGTTACGACGCCGATGAGCTAATCTCAGCATACTCGACCTATCTGCATGAGACGATCCACTGGTGGCAGTTTGTCGGTTCGACCGCCGGCCTGATCATGAGCCTTTGCTATCCGGCGCAGTGCACTGCCAATATTGAGGCCTTACGCGCTGTCATCCAGAAGCATGGGCCGAAAAAATCGCTCAAGGCTTGGGCCCAGGAGACCCTGATCGCTGGCGGACCTGCCGTCGATGCTGAACTCGGCGATGCCAATAAGGCGGTCAACAACGCCATCGATATCAACTTCTACAGGACATTCGCGACCTTCCCCATCCGGGCGCCCGAGATCTTCGAGGATCCTTATTTCGAGTGCGTAGGCCACTCCTACACTGTCGCCTATATCAACACGATCCATGCGCTGATCATCTCGTGCGACTTCGCGGCAGGCTCTCTCCCCGACCCAGACGAATGGGAAAAGCATGCCGAGGCATTACGAGCAGCCGAGCACGAGGGCTTCTACCATGGCTCTCCGATCCGCCGCGCGCGCGTAGGCCTCTGCGACATTTTCGAGGGCCAGGCGCGATTCAGCCAGTTGCAGTTCTTATGCGGGATGAGCGGTCCGGCCGAGTGCGCCTACTATCGCGATGAAGGTTATTTCGAGGGCTGCTACGGGGCCGCCTTTGACCATTTTCTTGAGCTGACCGGTTTCACCTGGCCGGACCGCATCGACGATCCGCTGGTCGCTTTGTTCCTGCTTGTATGTGATCTCGCGATCAATCCTACTCGAGGATTTCCGCTGCCGATTATCTCGCCCAAAGACCTCATCGTCGATATCGATCCGGGTGCCCGATTTACCCATCTCTGCGAAGCGGCGAAGCATGATCCTGGACTCGCGGGCGCCATCCAGAGGCGCAGTCGCGAGGAGTACATTGCGGTTGCCGAAGCTCTGACGCAATCGTGCGGCTACGACCACCCGATGTTAGCGCTCAAGACGATCGTCGATCTGATCGACAACGATGTCGGCGCTGGTACCTTGATGCAGGAGTGGGAAACGTTTCGCTTCTCGGGCTTTAACCAGCCGATCCGGGTGATCGCATCGCACTTCCTAGCGTTTTGTCGCGACAAATTCGAGCACCCAGAATTCTTCTGCTGGCCTGGGGTCTATTGCGCTGCGGAAGGCAAGACGCAGGCCTACGAAGAGATATTTCTCCGTCATCTGACGCTCTATTCGGACAGCGAATACGAAGGCCGCGTTTTCCCGCGTCAACTCCCCGGGCGGGAACAAGCGGCAGTACAGGAGACGCTCAATATCTTCTTCACCACGCTGCTGCTCTATGACCTAACCGTGCAGTGGATCCTGAACGGGGGCCCGTTCCGCTATGATTATTCCTGGCTAACCGGGACCTATAAAAATGATGCCCTGGTCACCTACGCCAAAACGATGTTTGAACGGAACTTCGGCGCTCACCCGGACGCATTCGAGGGGGAGACCGGAGCTCCGCCGTGATACTGGCCCCGCATCGCGTCCTAAAGGCCGCCTGGGTTGGATGTCCGCTTCGGAGCGTCAGCGCTGACCGATTGAACGTCCCAAATGGGCGCAAACCAGCCGTCGAGGGCGCCAATGTCCTACGTCCGGTTTCCACCCAGCCCGGCCGCTGTGGTAGCCGAGTTGGGTGGGTTTTTGACCCCAGTGTCCTGTCCCCAAACTCCGTCGTATCGCCCGCCGAACCTCAGTGCGGCTCGTCTTGCTTCTGCAACCACTCCCGGGCG
>JAQGHW010000129.1 GCA_028291505.1 Rhodopila sp.
GCCTTTCTGAAATTGCACCTTGTTCCGAGCCATTGCCGCATCCCGCTAAACTTCCTGTTCACATTATGTACCAGAAGGGAGTGGCTGAGAAAAGTACGTAAACAGGAAATGGTTTTTAGGCTCTGACCTCGTCTGGCTCGGCCCTGGGCCTGCGGTGTTAAAGATGGCGGGTTCTTGCGCGGCGAGACGTGGTAAGGGGAGTTGGTCACTCTTCCGCCACCGTGATGTCCTCGCCCTTCGACCATTGAAGATGCTGACCGCCATCGAGAGCGATCATCTGTCCGGTCATCGCCGGCAAGCTCAGGATGCTGATCGCGGCGCGGGCAATTTCCGCCGGGTTGGTCCCGTGACCGAGCGGGACGGATGCGGATTGATTGGCGAATTGAGCGTTGGTTTGGCGGGAACTCGGCAGAGCGGGGCCGGGGCCGATCGCGTTCACTCGGATCCGCGGAGCCAGCGCCAATGCCATTGTTTGGGTTAATGTCCAGAGGGCAGCCTTGGAGATGGTGTACGAAACAAAATGGGGTGTTAGCGACCAGACACGCTGGTCGATCATGTTGACGACGACGCCCTCGGCGAGGGGAGGCAGCGCGCAGGCGAATGCCTGAGTGAGAACAAAGGGTGCCCTCAGATTAGGTTCGAGGTGGGCGCCCCAAGAATCTCGGGTCGCATCGTGCCATTCGTCGCGGTCGAAGCGGCTGGCATTGTTTACCAGGACCCCGATAGGCCCGAGTGCTTCAGTCGCTTGCGGGATGAGACCAGCTACCTGTGCCTCGATCGCGAGGTCAGCGCGCAGTGCGATCGCGCGTTGACTTAGTTGTTGGATAGAGGCCTCAGTTGCCTTCGCGGCCGCCTTGCTCGTATTGTAGTGGATCGCGACGTCGAAGCCATGGGCGGCCAATTCCAAAGCTATCGCTTGGCCGACGCGCTTAGCACCGCCGGTGACGAGGGCGGCCCTCGGGATGTTTGCTGGAATCATCATATTGATATGAGTGTTAATCCGGGGAGGGAAGCGCGTAAAGGTTGTGCATAAGGGCAATCGGGTGAAAATAACGATCCAGTAAAAGTACTGGACCGAGATCGGTCCTCTGATTCGACGGTGGGCGACAACGGAGGAAGCGGAGACAGCCACGGTGCGACTTTCGAGACAGTGGTTTTCCAAATTCAGATCCGCTCCAACCTGTGACTGTAGTATTTCCGCTCGACAAGGTGCTGCTGATCTTTAGTCGGCATGGACGTTGAGCAACTTTTAACGTGACTTCGTCGACCGGGTGACCTTGGGACGGACATCCTGTCTGGGGTCATTACGACCGATGCCGACCGTGAGCTTCCGCTTGGCGATGGTGCGACGACGCAGGGTTGCCGCCTTGGAGTGATCTGTTGAGGTGTTCAACTGCACATCGGCCAACTGCCCCGTTCAACATGTTGGTGTTTGCCGATCAGGCTCTCGACAAGGACGAATTGGCTGACGGTCCAACTGATTGGGAGGACGGGCTTTTCCGAAACATCACTGAAGCCGTATGACAAGGTCACATGCGGGTTGAAGACCACGTCCGCCCGGCTGCGCAAGCCTGCTTTTACCAGAGCAAGGCTCAGGGTTTGCCGGAATTCCATCAGTGCCGCCGACCGGTCCGAAGCGCGCAGAAGGAATTTCCCTCTTGTGCCGCCGACACGATCGAAAGCGACATTGAAAGGCTGCATCTTGACTGTCGTTGCTGCCAGACTTGCGGTAGGCACCAAGCTTGGCGGTATCTGATTGATGAAATCTCCCAGATGGTGCAACGTGATATGCAACCGGTTGGCATTAACTGGCCTACCCGGCACGATTTTCTCGTTGCGCAGTCGCGCCACCAGCTGTGTCAAGCGGTGGGTGGCACCGACATCTGGCCAGATCCCGAAGAACAGGCAATGTACCGACTGCATATCGAACTCTTGTCCGAATGAAAGCTGTTCCGCCGAATAGACTGCGTGCATTTTTAGATTTGCTCCTTACCGCTTCGTCCACGGCATCGGTTCGTGGATCTCGCTGATTGGATAGCCTCCGGCGATGCTGGCGAGCGTGTTACGGAGATAGGCTTCGGGGTTCACGCCGTTGAGCTTCGCCGACTGCAGGATCGTGTACATCGCTACCGCCCGGTCACCACCGCTGTCGGCGCCACCGAAGAGATAGTTCTTTAGTCCGAGTTCGATGACGCGCAAGGATTCGCGGCAATGTTGTTGATCTTCAGCCGTCCGTCGGCGAGGGAGCACGACAGTGCCTGCGGTCGGTTGGTCATGTAGCGGAATGCTTCCGGCGAGCCAGACTTCACCGAGCCGCTGGCCTGCGCGTAAATCTCGCTCTGCCGGTAGAGCGGCAAGTGCTCGGAATACTTCGACAAGCGTGGCCGGCGTGGCGCGACGGCGCGGGTCGGCATCGCCGGAGCCGGAGACTGGGTGATCATATCGCGTCTCTTGCAAGCGTACTTCGGCCGGATGCCGGATCACCTGGAAGTGGCCGGGCACATAGTCCAGGACGTCGCTGATGTTTCCGGGAGCTTGGCCATGCCGGTGCCACAGTCCAAGCAAACGGAGAGGCCATCGCGTTCCGGCTCGAGGAAAACGTCGTGCCGCGGAAGATACTCGGGCAGTGGTTTGCGGGTCTGCTTCCGGCGTTCGCGGATCGGCGCCCGTCGCCGTTCGGCCTCGGCCTGCGCGATCTCCTGGGCTTCGCAGTCTCCAACTCCTCGAGTTGGAGCTCGAGGGGCTCGATCTGGCGCATGATCCGCTCCGACGAGCGGCCCAACTGCATCAGCCGCAGCTTACCGACCTGGAACTCGAGATTCTCGATCCCTAGCGCACGGAACTGCACCGACAGTTCGGCCGCCCTCAGCTCGACCTGACAAGCTGGCGCAACGACGCGCAGTACGTCTGGATCGGTCGGCA
>JAQGHW010000155.1 GCA_028291505.1 Rhodopila sp.
AACACTCCTCATCATCAGGTCCGTCCGGAGATAAGGTACGGTATGGTACATTCAACCCTCGCGTCACACGGATCGAAGATGCCCTTGACTGCGTCGACATGCCGCAAGAGGGTGCCGCTTTCGTGCAATCCGTCGATAGGGCAGGTGTCACGGCGGATTTTCTGCTGACCGCCAAACTGGATCGCAAAGCCGCGTAGCGATTCTTGCGCAAGGCGATCAAGTGGAACGAACCGCCCGCGCCCGGCCGCAACGGCGAACGCAGCTTCCACAAAAGAAACGTTCGAGCGAGACGCATGCCTCGACCACCGATCGCGATGCGCGGCTGGCGCGCAAGTCCAACGGCGAGGGGGCGGGAAAACACCTGAAATCGGCCGGGGATCCGAAATCATAGACGAATACGGCCAGACTCCCATTTTGATGGGGCTTTTTCAGCAGCCTGTCAGAGCGAGCAGCAGGCCAATTCTCAATGCGCACCGCCGCCGGATGCAGCGCCTTTGCGTAGCACGGCGACCGACGCGACGGCAAAGATCAGGATGACGCCGATCAGGGCAAAGCAATCAGAGTAGCCCATCACCGTGGCCTGATCGCGGATGGTTTCACCAACCGCGATGATGGCGCGGTGCATCGCGCTGGCCGGATCGGGGACGCCGTGCGACATGAAGTATTGTTGCAACGAGTCGAGACGCGATCGGGTGGCGGGCTGCAGCAATGAGACCTGGTTGTTGATGATGAAGGAGTGGTACTGCTCGCGTTTCGTGAAGAACGTTTCGATGGCTGCGGTGCCGATAGCGCCACCCAGGTTCCGCAGCATGTTGAACAGGCCGGAAGCCGAACCGGCCTCCGACTGCGTGATGCCAACCATGGCGATGGCGGACAGCGGCGTCATGACCAGCGCCTGGCCCAAGGCGCGGATGATATCGGGGATCAACAGCTGCGGTGCGGCGTAGTCCCGGTCCATGTGCAGGTTCATAAAACAGCTGGCGGCGAACACCGCCAGGCCGAAGCCCACCACCAAACGCGAGTCGAACTTGCGCATCAGCAGCGGGACGAACGGGATGACGAGCAGCTGCGGCACACCGGTCCAGGCCATGACCTCACCGCTCTGCTGCGCGTCGAATCCCTGGGAGACGGCAAGATACTGCGGCAGCAAATAGGCAGAGCCGTACAGGGCAAAGCCGAGGAGGAAGTTGCCAAGCGTGCCGAAGCCGAAATTGCGGCGGGCGAGCAGGCGAAAACGGATCAGCGGGTCATCACGGCGCAGCTCGACGATGACGAAGAGCGTGAGCGCGATGGCGGAGATGATGCTGAGCCGGACGATGAAGGGGGAGCCGAACCAGTCATAGACGTTGCCGTCATCGAGCACGGTCTGGAACGTGGCGAGCCCGACCGCCATCAACGCGATGCCTAGCCAGTCGCCGTGGGCGAGCAGGTTGTATTGCGGCTTTGATTTGGGCAGGGCATAGATCAGTGCTGCCAGCATCACCGCACCCGGCACCAGGTTCATGTAGAAGATGGTCTGCCAGCCGTAATTGTCGGTCAGCCATCCGCCGATCGTCGGGCCGATCGCCGGGGCGAAGGTCGCGGTGATGGCGAAGCCGGCACCGCCCATGGGCCGCTTTGACGGCGGCAGCATGGCGACGATGATGGTGAAGGCCAACGGGATCAGCACGCCGCCGAAGAAGCCCTGCAGCCCGCGCAGAATGATCATCTCCGGCAGGCTTGTCGCCTGGCCGCAGGCGGCGGACAGCACCAGGAACAGCGCGGTATTGGCGATCAGGTAGCGGCGCTGCGAAAACACCCGGCTCAGGAAGTCCGTCATCGGAATGACGATGATTTCCCCGATCAGGTAGGCGGTGCTGATCCACGCGCCGTTGACGCCGCCTGTGCCGATGCCGCCCTCAATGTCCGGCAGGGAGGAATTGGTGACCTGGATGTTCAGCACCGCCATGAAGGCGCCGATCAGGGCGCCGCCGACGGCAATCCAGGTCTTGAGGGAGACTTTCTCCTCGGATGGCATGGTTACGATCCGTGCTTGACCGTATTGATGGTCGGCTCGACCGACATGCCGGGACGCAGACGCCCCAGCAGCGGGTCATGCGGGTCGATGGTGATCTTCACGGGCACGCGCTGGACGATTTTGGTGAAGTTGCCGGTGGCGTTGTCGGGCGGCAGCAGGGCGAATTCCTGTCCACTGGCCGGGGCGAGACTGTTGACCGCACCATGCACGACCTGGCCGGGAAAGGTATCGACGTCGATCGTCACGGGCTGACCCGCGTGGACGTCGGTCAGCTGCGTTTCCTTGTAGTTGGCGACGACGTAGACGGCCTGCAGCGGCACAATGGCCATCAGCTGCGTGCCGGCCTGCACATACTGACCGACACGCAGGGTGCGGACGCCGACAGTTCCATCCTCCGGCGCGGTGATGGTGGTGTAGCTCAGATTCAGGTCCGCCTGATGCAGGTTGGCCTGGCGCTGCATCAACAGGGCCTGGGCTTCCTTTAGCTGGGTGCCCAGGACATCGATCTGCTTCTCGTCCGCGCCGGCAGCGGCGTTATCGCGGGCCAGAGCCGCTCGGCGCTCCTGGATCTCAGACGCGGAGCGCTGGGCGTCCTGGATGGTGCTCGCGCCGATCTTCGAGAGGTTGGTGTAGCGCTGGTAATCCTGGCCGGCGAAGGTCACCGCGGCCTGGTCGGCATCGACAGTGGCGTGGGCTTGCGCGACGGTAAGCCTCTGGCGTTCGATCTGCTGCGTCAGAGTGTCGATAGCCGCACTCTCGGCATCGACATTCGCCTGTGCCACCGCCTGCGCCGTGCGATAATCCCGGTCGTCGATGCGTGCCAGCACCTGGCCGACGTGGACGGGCTGGTTATCCTGCACCGGGACCTGGGAGATGTAGCCGGAGATCTTGGGACTGATGATGACGTTGTCGGCCTGCAGATAGGCATCGTCGGTAGACACCAGGAAGCGGCCGGTGCGCCAATAATAGGTGCCATACCAAGCCGCCAGGGCGAGCAGGACAAGGCCGCCAACCGCGAACAAGATCGGACGCAGGCGTATCTGCCGGTGGGTGCGGTGGGAGAGAAGCGCTTGATCGTCCGTCAAGGAAGCGACGTTCTGATCCATAATAGGCCTTTTGTGCCAGCGAGGCGAATTTCGAGTGGGGCTTGATGTATTGTATGATACAATACACTTCAAGGGGGCGCAGATGCGAGACCTAGGAGTGCGATGAACAAGGAAGCGGCGGTGATCACGCGGCCTCGGCTGGAGGCAAGGCGACAGGCGTTTCTGGAAGCGGCGACGGCGGCCTTCCTGGAGAGAGGGTATGCCAACACGACCCTGGACGACATCATCGCCCGCTCGGGTGGGTCCCGGCAGACGCTGTATGCGTTGTTCGGCGGCAAGCAGGGCTTGTTCGCGGCGCTGGTGACAGAGCGATCCAGCCGGATTTTCAGTTGCTGGGAGGAGGACAGCGATCTGCTCGGCCGTCCGCCGGAGCAGGTGCTGGCGGAGGTCGGCATGCGCTACCTGGAAGCGGTAACGACCCCGGAAGCGCTGGGAGTTTACCGGCTGGTAGTGGCCGAGTGCATGTCCATGAAGGAACTCGCAGAGCAGTTCTGGGAGCGGGGACCGGACCGCGCACGGGCGGTGCTGGCGAATTATTCTGCGCAACAGGCTGGACGCGGGATCTTGCTGGTGGAGGATCCGGAGCAGGCGGCGCGTCAGTTCTGGGGCATGCTGCTCGGGAACCGCCACATGCAATGTCTGCTGGGCCTGCGGCCCGCACCGGACCGAGTGGAAATCGAGGCCTATGTGCGGACTGCGGTGGCGCGGTTCCTAGATGGATGCCGGGGGGAAGAAGGTGCCTTTCTCGGACCGCTGAGGCACGAACGGGTCCGCTGCAGGTGACCTGACGGTTATCGCCTGTCGGGGGCGTGTCGTCGCCTTCTGCGACCGCCACTGCAACATGATCGCGCCGTTTGTGGCGGCGCCGGGCAATCGCAACGAATCGCCGCTGCTGAGGGAAGCGCTGCCCGAAGTGATGCGTATCTCCCGGGAGGTGGGTCTGGATCTTCAGGACACCATCGTCAGCCTCGATGGCGCCTAGCGCACCCTGCGCGAGGAGGTGCTCAGCCAGGCGTGAGACGCCGCAACATCCGACGCGCGAACGCGAGGCCGTTGCACCGATTGGCGGTGCACCCCATACCATGTGCTGCCTGCGTCTCTCCGCCGTGCAGGCGGCGCTGGTGCCGGCGGGGATCGCACGGCGTAGCGGGAAACTGCAACGCCAACACGAGTAGCATCTGATGGGGCGTTGGGGGGTCGGCGCGATCGGGTTCGTATCGAGGCCAATATTTGCCGCGTGCCTTTTGCTAGCCGCGCTGCTGCTCGGCGCGCCTTGGGCGCACGCGGCACCCGGCCCTGGCCCGCCCAGGGATGTGTCGGAACGTGCTGCGCAGGCGCGGGCGCTGCTTGACACACCACAGGGCGCGACGCTGCTTGACCTGCTGGGCGATCCGGCCGTGCGCGAGCGGCTGATGGCCGCGCCCGCCGCGCCGCCGCCGGCCGCCATGACCGGTTCGATGGGCTTCATGCTCGACCATGTGCTGGGCGACACCCGCGAGCGGATCATCGATCTCGGCACCCAGCTTCGTGCGCTGCCGGACGCGCTGCGGGCCTGCTGGAATCGGGTGAGCGCGACGATGCCGGCGTCAGACACGCTCGAATTGCTCATCTACCTGGTCGCCTTCGTCGCCGGCGGCATCGCAGCACAGCGATTGTTCCTGTTCGCCGCGCGCCCGTGGCTGGCACATTTCAACCGGCTCGACGTGGCAACGCTGGAGCACCGGTTGGCGGTGCTGGTCGAGCGTCTCGCCTTCGGCATCCTGCTGCTCGGCACCTTCGCGGCGGGCAGCATGGGCACATTCCTGTTGTTCAGTTGGCCGGCCTCGAGCGGTTCGATGATCCTGGGCTATCTCTGGGCGACGCTGGTGGTCCGGCTCAGCCATACAGTGTCACGTTTCTTCCTGGCGCCCGGCGCCGAGCGGCTGCGCCTGGTGCCGCTGACGACCCGCCGAGCGTGGTTCTGGTACCGCTGGGTCGGGGCGCTGACCGCGATCGGCGCGTTGGGTTGGCAGACGATCGTGACTTTGCGCGGGATGGGCCTGCCGCCCGAAAGTCAGGAATTGCTGCGGCAGATCCTGCTGCTCGCGCTCGCGCTATGCGGCATCGCGATCGTCTGGACGCCGCGTGACAGTGAGACGCCGAACCTGCTCAGCCCGCGACGGGCGGCTTTCCGGGTGCTGGTGTCGTTCGGCCTGCTGCTGATCTGGCTGCTGTTCCTGACCCAGGCCACCAAGGCCGCAGTCTCACTGCTGGTGATCGGCGCGGTGCCGGTCGGCCTGTATGTGTTGCGCAATGCCGCCGCGCGGGTCACTCGCGGCGAGTGGCTGCTGCAGGGTGAGGAGGTCTCCGCGGTCAGTGCGATCGCCGATCGCTGCATGCTGGCGGTGGTGGTGGTCGCCGCCGCCTTCGCGCTGGCCGAGATCTGGCAGATCGATATCGCCCGCGTCGCCAGCAGCGAGACAGCGATGACGCGGCTCGGCCGGGGCACGTTCGAGGCGCTGGTGATCCTACTGGGCGCCGATCTGCTGTGGCTGGTGTTGCGTGCGGTGATCGATCTGCGGCTGACCGGCGCGGTGGTGCTGATCGACGATCTCGACGATGAGGAACTGCGAAGGCGCGCGCGCATCCGCACCCTGCTGCCGGTACTGCGGAACTTCCTTTTCATCTTCGTGCTGATCATCGCCTCATTGAGCGCGCTGGCGGCGATGGGGCTGCAGATAGCGCCACTGCTGGCGGGTGCCGGCGTCGTCGGGATCGCGGTCGGGTTCGGCGCCCAGACGTTGGTGCGCGATGTGCTGTCCGGGGTGTTCTTTTTGCTCGACGACGCGTTCCGCGTGGGCGAGTTGATCGAGAGTGGTGGAATCAGCGGCACGGTCGAAACATTCTCGCTCCGTTCGGTGAAGCTGCGGCACTACAAGGGACCGCTGCACACCGTGCCGTTCGGCGATCTGAAGGCGATCACCAATTACTCGCGCGACTGGGTCAACGAAGTGTTGGACGTGACCGTCGTCTACGAGGCCGATCTCGAGCGGGTGGAGCGGGCGATCGAACGGGTCTCCAGCGAAGTGATGGAGGACCTGTCGCTCGCCAGCGGGGTCATTACTGCACCGAGGTCGATTGGCGTGACCGCAATGGGTGTTGACGGGATCCATGTCGGGATCATCGTCCGCACCCGGCCGGGCCAGCAGTTCAAGGTGCGTGCGGTGATGTTCAGCCGGTTAAAATCAGCGTTCGATGCGGACGGGATACGGTTTTCCGACCAAACCCGCACGCGTTCCGCGGACGGGCCTGAGTGAGCACGGTTTGCCTGGTTTGTGTCGGATGGCGGTAAGAGCCCAACCGCACAACAAAGAGTGGAGTGGCCACGCATCCGTCATCACAGTCGCCATGTCAGCTTCCTTGCGTAGACCAGCCAGTGGCCGAACGTACGAGCGGTACTCCGATTAGGGCCCTGACCATCGCGCAACTACGCGTAGCCTGCGCCTCACGCTGCATACGCGAAGCCAGCCCGCTCCAGTTCGACCAGGGTGCCGGCCATTCCGGGGGTGAGCACCACTCCGGCAATCAGATGATTGGTCAGTTCGGCCCCCAGCGCCGCGTGGGACAATTTGTCGGGGTTCACACCAGCGGCGAGCAGCTTCTCCGCAACCTCCAATATCGCGTTATGACAGGCGAGGAATACCACGCCGCGCCGCTGCAATGTCGGGATGCTGTTGGCGTGCGGGGAGAACGCGCCATCGACATTCTCGTAATCTTTCGGGTCGGCCGCGGCATCGGTCCGCGCCTCGATCAGCGTGTTGCTCTGGAACTTGCCGCCCGTCAGCTTCGCAAGCTGGTATTTCTCCCACGTCGCCGGGTCGAACAGCGCCAGATGCGCGGTGCCGTGCGTCGCCGAGACGGCGAGGAAATCGGGGTGCTTGAAGCCCCAGATCTGCGTGTTCAGCGAGTTACGCATGCCAGTAAGCCACGGTCCGGCGATCTGGGTGTTGTTCCAAACTTGCTTCAGTGCGCCACTATAGGCGATCACCTCGGAGAGCGCGGCGTGATCCCATTGATCTGGATCGTCCAGGATCATCGGTACCGTCTTGAAGTTCCGAACGCGCGGTGCCCGGCTCAGGCGCGTGGTGAGGTCTTCCAGCGACTTTGCCCCTGGCGGCAGCAGGGAGACCTCGGCGGCGTTCGCCGTCCCGGCTGGCAGCGCGGCCAGGCCGACCACACCGGCGATACCGAGCCCCATCATCTTAAAGGCGACACGACGTCCGGACGCAGCATCCATGGCAAACTTCCTTGGCGGCGGGCTCACTTCGCCATCGCCCTTGGGCTGCCCTTGATGTCAACGCGGGGCATGGCGTTCATCCGGCCGTGGCCGATGGAGATTAATGATCGCTTTAGGTAAACGTTCATCTTACTGCACCTCATCGGGACGACATACCGCCCAACCGCGGCCCTACGGGGCCTTGCGGTCGAGCATGACTATCGGAGCTAAACTTAGGAAGACACTGACCAGCCCTCATGAAACCGACGCATGGCCCCGTGTGTGTTTTGAATTGGGGTGATCGACAGGTTCCTTGTTCTCGGAGAGACGATCAGCAATAGCACTGCACAAGCCATCGCCGGCGGGCCGACCAGCACACACTGCTGCCGTGGAACTGGCCGCCGCCATCCACAATCGCCGCCGCCGGGGGCCGTCCACTCCAACAGCAGATGGGATGGTCGCGAAATGGCGCCGATCTGCTGCTCCAGGTCCGCTGCGCAGTGTACAACGGCACGCTCGGCGCCGGATTTGGGCATCGATTTGACCGAATCTCCAATGGAGATTTA
>JAQGHW010000164.1 GCA_028291505.1 Rhodopila sp.
AAAAGCCGACCAATGGCAGAACGAATGCGGTTCGCCGGCGGGACCTGAGGCGGGGAATGGCGGTAGGTCCAGTAGTCCTGGCCGAGTGCCCGCACCAGCCGATCGTGGATGATCTGCAGGCGGTCAAGCGCTGCGCCTGCCTGCCGCGCCAACCCCGCGGCATCGACGGCATAGCCCCCGACGGCGGGGGGCGGCCCTTCGGCATCCCACTCGATGAAGCACGTCACGGCATCTGTGGCGACAATCAGGATGTGCCAGCCCTGATCCTGATCGTCATGGAGTAAGCGGGGAGCGCCGCCACCGGATTCGGCCAGCATCTCAAGGATCGTTTGCGTTTCATGTATATCATCGTTCCAGGAGAACTCGGTCAGCACCTCATCGCTGGTGATGATTGCGGGCTGGGTGCGGAAATACGGAAATGGCCGGAGCGATGCTGTCTTGCTGTGCATCTCGGCGACCTCGACAAGCCGGCGATAGTGACTGATCAGCGCGTCTTCTCGGCCGAGCAACTCCGCCGTGGTCACCCGGTCGGCAAGCTGGCGCGGCAGGTCGAGCGGCGGCAATCTGACATTCGCCGTCTCCCATTCGAGCGAGGTCATGCCATCGTCCGGTCCGATATAGAAACTTGGCTCGATCCAGAACACCGCATCGCACACGAACACGTGGAGCCGGCGAGCCTGCGCGATCCAGGCCCCATACTCGCCGCTGGGTAACGGGAATACCCGGCGGGTATTGTCAGGTGGCAAGACCCTGCGGCCCTCTTCGCAGGTTGGCGCGTCCCGCCGCATCCAGACGGTGATGGAAGCGCTCGGTGTGAAACAGCCGCTCGCGGCTCAGCATGCCGCGCAGGAACGCCGCCCGGCCAGCGCGAAAATTGTTTAGGCCGTGAACCGGGATGTATTCCGCGGCGATCCCCGCTTCATAGACATCGTAGTCGGCAGGCTCGGCGCCGAGCACCGCCATGTCGAGATCGAGGAAGGTGGCCGTGTCGTCGCGCAACGCGTCCGGGAGGTCTGGCGGCAGCTCGTGGCCGGCGGTCGCCCGGACCATGCTCTCTGCCGCGCTGACGACCGACGGGCAGGCCAGCCGGTGCATCTCGGCGACAAGCAGGTCGGCGCTGCGAGCCTCGTTGTTGGTCGCGCTCGGGTCGTAAATTGCGTCGTGGTACCAAACGGCGAGCTCGACAGCCGCCCGGTTCCCGACTCGGAGACCCTCGTCGGCGAGACCACCCAGCAGAGCGTCGACATGAGCCTGGCCGTGATAGGCCCGGTGCGGTTCGGCGTAGCGTCGGCGTAACCCTGCTAGGCGTTCGCTCAGGATCGAGAACATGGGCAGATCCTAGCCCATGAGCCAGCCCGGCTAAAGGGTCGCAGCCTCGCCGGTAAATTGATGGCGTTTGGCGTTGCCGGCATGAGAGCCGCACGGCCTAGACCCACGGCTTTCTCGCTTACCCTCATGTGCGGGGCGTGGTATCCGCCATCCCGTCAGCTTCG
Organism: Rhodopila sp.; assembly: GCA_028291505.1. GTDB lineage: Bacteria > Pseudomonadota > Alphaproteobacteria > Acetobacterales > Acetobacteraceae > Rhodopila. The sequence continues at coordinate 1,494 of JAQGHW010000164.1, forward strand.
GCCACCAATCCCGCTCACGCCCGTGCCGCTCGGACCCGCAAGGGCCAGCGGGCCCTTGACCCTCGGCACCGACGGCGCCTGCTCTTAGCGGGTCCGGGACAAGGCCTTGGCCTTTCTTCGTCTTTTGAAGCCAATGATTTTGTTGGCCGGTATGACGCGATTGGATTGAGCCGGCTGGCGGCCTGCTTTGAACATGATGGCTCCCTTCAACCCAGAGGAGCCATCCGTGAACAAGCCGATCTCTCCTGCCGCTGGCAGTGTGCTGCGCCAACGTTTCATCGAGGACATGACGGTGCGCGGGTTTTCGGAGAAGACCCGCCGTGGTTACATCCGCATCGTCGCCGGCTTTGTGGCATTTGTGGGCCGCTCGCCGGACACCGCAACGGCCGAAGATATTCGCCGGTTCCAGGTTCATCAGTCGGAGCTTGGGATGCACGCCCCGGCGATGAACAGCACCGTGGCCGCGCTGCGCTTCTTCTTGACCCACACGCTCGACCGGCCGGATCTGTCCCGCAAGCTCATCCGCCTGCGCTATCCCCGCAAGCTGCCGGTGGTGCTGAGCGCCGAAGAAGTCGCCCGCCTGCTGGCGGCGGCCGAATACCTCAAGCATCGTGCCGCCCTGGCCGTCGCCTATGGCGCGGGCCTGCGGGTTGCCGAGGTGGCGTCGCTCAAGGTCGGTGATATCGACAGCGCGCGCATGCTGATCCGCGTCGAATGCGGCAAGGGCGGACGATATCCGCCACGCGATGCTGTCGCCGGACCTGTTGACTCTGCTGCGAGCCTGGTGGCAGGAAGGCCGGCGCCAGGGCGTGATGCTGCCCGGCGGCTGGCTGTTTCCCGGCCAGGACCCGAGCAAGCCGATCACCACCCGCCAGCTCGGGCGCGTCGTCGATGAGGCTGCACAAACCGCCGGTATCCTTCGGCGTCCGAAACTCTTCACGAAAGCAGTCTGTCCGCTTCTGAGCGAATAAGTTGCCGAGCGGACATCAACGTTGCAAGGAGCCGCGTCGGATTTCTCTGGCGTTTTGACTTCTGAGCGGGTGCACCGATGACAAGCCCGACGCCGAGTTGATACGGCCGCTGTGATCGTCAACGCGCATTTCTCGGACACAAAAAGCGGAGCAGATTACGTGCCTGCCTCGAACGGCTAATCGACCACCACCAACACCACCTTGGACGCATCGGCCTGGAGCGGTAGTCGGATCTGGAAGCGATGGCGGCCGGGGGTCATCGTCCAGTAAAGCGGCGCGTCCGGCGCGACCACACCAATCGGCTTGCCGTCCAGCAGCCAGACGATCTGGGCCGACTTCGGCTCCACCGACGCGCGCAGCACCAGCCGGTTGAGGGCGGGCGGCGTGTCGGGGTTGCGCCAGACATGCGTATCCGGATCAGGCTGGATGATCGAAAGCCTGGTTTCAGGCGCCCCGCTCGGAACGGTCTGCGCAGGGCCCGGGCGGACCCATTCGGTCAGCTGTTCCGGGCACGCAGCGCTGGCGGCAGCACCTGTCCGGGTGCAGATCTCCGCCTCCTCGCGGCCCGGCGGTGCGGCGAAAGCGCCCGCCACCAGATCGCTGCGGCCGGCGCCGTGCACCCGCAACATCACCGCTTGGGCGAGCTGGGCCGCGGCACGCCCACCACTCAACGCGCTCGTGGTGCCGGCATCGGCCCGCCCGAGCCAGACGCCGACGAGGTAGTCGCGTGACCATTCGATGGTCCAGGCGTCACGATAGCCCTGCGATGTGCCGGTCTTGAGCGCCACGGCGAACGGAAACTCGGACGCGCCGTAGCGTGGAAACGACGGCAGCCGGGCCAAAGGGTCGCTGAGGAAGCGGCCGATCAATCGGGCGGAATCGACGCTGACCAGTTGCCGTGATTCAGGATTGGCCGCGCCGAACCAAGCGAGATCGGCATCCGTGCCATCCTCGGCAAGCGTGGCATAGGCGCGCATCAGCCGTTCGAGGCTGGTCGGCAGTGCGCCGATCGCCATGGCCAGTCCGTAGCGCTCAGCCGGGCCCCGCAGGTTGTGCAGGTGCAACGCGTGCAGGAAGTCGAAGCCATCATCGAGCCCGATCCGCTGCAGCAGGTTCGTCGCCGGCACGTTGCGCGAATTGGCCAAGGCCTGGCGCGGCAGAAGCGGGCCGAGGAAGTCGTGATCGGCGTTGGAGATTCCCGCAGCCCCCTGCGGCAGATCCGTCAGCACGTCTTGCGGTGCGATCAGGCCACGATCGAGACCCCGCGCGTACGAGAACGGCTTAAGCGTGCTGCCGGGCGAGTGCAGGACGCTGGAATAGTCGATCGCCCCGCCGGGCTGGCTGCGATAACCGGCCGATGCCACATCCACCAGCACCCCCCGGCTGCCACGCCGCACCAGCATCACAGCGACCTGCTGCGCACCGTCATGGCGCCACAGAGCCAGATGGCGCCCGGCCAGATCGGCCACCAGACTCTGTATCGACAGATCAACCGACGACCGGATCACCCCGCCACCCAAAGCCGCGCGTTGCAGGCGCAGCGCGAGCTGGAGCGCATCGGGTCGGCGGGGCGGGCTCACCGGCGCGATATGCATCAGTTCAGACAAAGCCTCGGCGCGTTCGTCTTCGGTCAGGTCCATTGCGGCCAAGGCGCGCGCTGCGCGGGGCAAGGCGCGTTGCATCCCGTGGTGCAACGCCATCAGCCCCGGCGCCTGTGGCACGGCGGACAGCAAGGCGGCTTGCGCTGTGGTCAGATCGGCGGCGGGCTTGTCGAAATACCACATTGCCGCATGGGCGATACCGTGACTGTTTTTGCCGTAGGGCGCGAGGCGCAGGTACTGGGCCAGCACCGCCTGATGGCCATAGCGCAGGGTGATCGCAATCGCGGCCCCGGCTTCGATCGACTTGGTCCACACTGTCCGCGGCCGCGGATGGCTGCATCCGGGCGACCTGCATCGCCAGGCTGGATGCGCCGGACCCATGGAAGCCGCGTACATGCTGCCAAACCGCACGCAGCACCGCCAAGAGATCGACACCGGGATGCCGCCAGAACCTGCGGTCTTCCAGCGCCACCGTGGCGCGCACCACGCGCGCGGGCGGTTTCACCGGCCAGTAGCCGTATTCCACCTGCCGCCCCCCATCCGGGCGCAGGCTTTCATGGCCAGCCTGGGTGATGAAACGCCCGTCGCGATCGGTGATGAAGGCGGTCGGCGCCGGTGCTGCGAGATGCGCATCCTGCACCACCCGAATACCCCAGATCGCCAGCACGCCCTCAACCGCCAGCAAGCCGCAGACCGGCAGTACGCGCGGGACTCCCGGCTCGGAGGCCGTCGCGCCGAGGCCGATCCAGCGCAGCACGGGGCACTCGCGGCGCATGGCTAGTTCGTTACCACCACCCGTGTGCCGGCGCTGCTGCCACTGATGCCACTGATGCCGACGCGATACAGCATCTCCGCCGTTGCGGGGGGCGCCGTGAAGCTGCCAGTAACGGTGGCGCGCATCCGGGTCCGCAGCGTGTAGGTGCCGGCGGGCAGGCTAAGGTAGACCGCAGTGACCTCATCGTCGCCATAGGCGGACCAGGACGGCGCCAGGGTCGCCCCGGCCGAGGGCGTTGCCTCCGCCGGGGCCGTGGCCAAAGCCGGGTTCAACGGCTCCATCCCGGCCGCAAGTGGCAAATGCAGGGCGACCTGGTCACGCTGCTCTGGGTTTACCAACTCGTCGACCTCTTCGACAACATCGCCGACAGCGAGATGGATCGCCCCGTCGGGGCCGGGCTCGAGGCGCATCAGCGGTTGCCCTGGTCCCTGCATCGGCGGCACGCGCATCAGCGTGCGGGTCAGAACGAAGCCGTGCTGATCGGCCCTGGCGGCGGCACCGGGTTCGGTCGGCACATAGTCTGTGGCCAGCAGCGCAACGATCCCAGCGCTTGCCTGCGCATGGATCGGGCCCTGGCTTGTCGTGGTCGCCTGAAACAGCGGGTGCGTCGCGTCGAGCGTGCCAGTGACGGGGCCTGAAGGAAGCGTCAGCGTGGCCGGGATCGCCGCCGTGGGTGCCTGCCATGACGGGGCCAACGCCTCGAGTGCCGCGGCCGTCGCGTTGGTGGTGCCCCAGCCCCGCCCGTCCGCCATCCCCAGCAGGGCGGTACGGACCAGAGGCAGCCGGCTGTCATCAGGGGCGGCTGTCGCTGCTGCCCGGGTCACCTCGGCCAGGCCGCGCGCCTCGGAGGGCAGGATGGCCGGCGTGGCCGGTTCGTCCACCAGCCCGGCATAGACCGGTTTGCCGTTGCGGGAGAGCAGGTTGACCCGGTTCCACATGGTCTCCAGCACCAGGTTCAGCAAACGCGGATCCCCGTTCGGCAGGCGGGACAGCACCGTGGCTACATCCGCCACCGCCCCGGTGCGCAGCACCTGCGCCTGGCGCGCGAGTTCGGCGGCGTAGTCGGACGAAATCTTGCCGCCATCCGCCAGGGCAATCAGCGCCGCGACCCGGTCGAACAGTTCTTCTTGCGCAATCAGGTGCGGATAGTCGCTGCGCAAGGCGGCGGTCAGGACCTTCGCCATCCGGTCCTCGGTGGGCTTGTCCACCGGTACGCCGATCCGCTCCGCCTGAATCATCACCCGGTAAGCTGCGGCGGTGAGCCATACGCTGCCACGCACATGCGGGAAGAATGCCACCAGCTCGTCGTCGTCCGTACTGAGCTTCACCGATGCGATGGCCGCGGCGACATCCGAGGCCGCGCGGCTGCGCAACCCCGCCGCATCCATCAGCGGCGTGAACGGCATCAGCACCAGTTCGCCGCGCGCCAGGGCCAGGCGTTGCTCAGTGACGCCGACGATCGGGCGGGTGAGGAAGCTGGCCCCGGCAATGAGCTTCACCACCGACGGGTCGGTCGCCAACGTGAGCGTGCTGACATAGCTCGCCGGTCGGGCCGCCTC
>JAQGHW010000189.1 GCA_028291505.1 Rhodopila sp.
AGTTCTACGGCAGCACCTTTCCCGGATTCATGATCCCGCCCGGGTCAATTGCCGCCTTGATCCGCTGCATCAGCGCCAGTTCCGCGCCACCCCGCCAGTCCGGCATCATGTATGGCTTCAACTTCCCGATCCCGTGTTCGGCGGAGAAACTGCCGTCGTACTCGCGGACGACCTCGTTCACGACGTCCATGATGGCATGGTCCTGGGCGATAAACCATACCGGATCCGAACCGACAGGCTGTTCGAGGTTGAAATGAATATTGCCGTCGCCCATGTGGCCGAAGGGGACGATGCGGACACCGGGCAGCAGCGCCTCGCAGGCCGCGGCGGCTTTGCGGATGAAAGCGGGCACTTTCGATACTGGTACCGAAACGTCATTCTTGACGCTGGCCCCTTCGCGCTTCTGCCCCTCGGAGTGTTCTTCCCGCAGCCGCCAGATCGCCGCTCGTTGCGCATCGGATTCAGCGATGGCGGCGTCCTGCACGATGCCGTCGCCCAGCGCCTGTTCCAGGATCTGCTCTAGCATGCCGCGCAGGCCGGCGCCGGGACGAGGGCTGGCGAGTTCGACAAGAACATAGAACGGCGCTGGGGATTCCAGTGGCAGGACAGCACCGGGAATGTGTTTCAGCACGAAGCTCGTTCCGAGTCCCGACATCAATTCAAACGCGCTGATCGAGGCCGCATCGTGCGCCTGGAAGCGAGTAAACAGGGTCAACGCCGCCTCGGGAGACTCAACGGCACAGAACGCAACGGCGATCTCCTTCGGCTGCGGCGCCAGTTTCAGCACTGCCGCAGTAATGATACCGAGTGTGCCCTCGGAGCCGACGAACAATTGCCGCAGACAGTATCCGGTGTTGTCCTTGCGCAGGCGCCGCAGTCCGTTCCAGATCGTGCCATCAGGCAGCACGACCTCCAGCCCCAGCACCAGGTCGCGGGCGTTGCCATAGCGCACCGTGTTGTTGCCGCCGGCGTTCACCGCCAGCACGCCGCCGATCTGCGCGGTGCCCTCCGAGGAGATCGACAACGGCAGCAGGCACCCTTGCTCCGCGGCGGCCAGTTGCGCGGCTTTGAGGGTAACGCCGGCCTCGATCGTCAACGTCATGTCGGCCGGGTCGAGGTCGCGGATGCGGTTCAGCCGGGCGGTCGAGACGATCAGTTCGGATCCGTCCTCATTCGGCACCGCCCCGCCGACCATCGACGTATTCCCACCTTGCGGAACGATCGGTGTGCCGGACGCGGCGCAAAGCTTCACCACCGCGGCGAGCTCCTCCGTGCTGCCCGGCCGGATCACCGCGCTGGTGCGGCCCCGGTAGAGGCGGCGCCAGTCTTCGCTGTAAGGGGCGGTGTCGGCGCTTTCCGTCAGGATGCCCCGGTCGCCGACGATGGCACGAATCGCGTCGAGCAGGGTGGTGGCGGGCAGCAGGGTATCGGGCATGGGCGGCGGTTCCTCTCTCGCCGTCCTTTACCCCGGCCGACGGCCAGCCGCTACTGGCGGCCAGATCAGACATGCGGCCCGCGCTCTGTGCACGCGCCTGCGTCCCTGTAGCGGCAGGTGCGTGGAAGCTGGCACGACATGCCGAACCATGAGGTACAGCGGTTCTGTCCGACCCGCTCATTGTTGGCGCCGCCGTCGTCGTGGATCGCAAGGCGTTACGAACGCGCCGGTGTCGCCTCATGCAGCCATGTCGAACGATAGAAAGCTGCGATCGGACCAGTATAGTCAATACTGTCGAGGGTGAGGTCCTGTTCGATTGCTTGCGGTCGCTCCGGCCATGTCCCGTCCGCACCGCGGCGCAGCAACTCAGCGCCGATCGAGGTCGAATGAATGACCAGGATTTCCCGCACGCTCGGGATGGTGGTGTAGCTCCACACGTTGGTCCAGGTCTCCGTACGATTGCCGGGCGACAGAATCTCGATCAGCAGAACGGGGTCGCTCAGGACATTGTCCCCCGGCAAGACCGCCGTGCAGGTGACGGCAAGATCGGGGATGCGAATGTTGGTGTCGGACTGGACTCGCGGAATGATGCCCGGGGTAACCGCGACGAAGCAAGGACCGCCCTTCGCGATCAGATGGTTGCGGATCAGGGCGGCCATCTCGCCTTGGATCAGGGCATAGGTCGGGCTTGGCGGTGCCATCGCCCACGGCACGCCGTCAACCAACTGCCAAAGCTGACCCATCGGTGCGTCCCAGGTCAGGAACGCGTCAACGGTGAGTAGGTCCGGGAGCTTCAGCGCAGTGACCATTGGCGTCAGACTAGCATTGTCCGGAGTGCCATGCCAGCCGCCGAATTCTGCTACGCCATGTGACTGACCAACCTGAATTTGGACCCTCAGCCCGGAATGCGCACCGGCATCGACCTGATTCCCCGGATGAAGTTGGAGTAGATGCGTTGCGCATCGCCAACCACCTCGATCTTCGGGAACCGCACCAATATCTCCTGCCACAGGATCTTCAGCTGTAGCTCGGCCAACCGATTGCCGACGCAACGATGGATCCCAAACCCAAACGACAGATGCTGACGTGGTCTCGCCCGGTCGACGATGAAGCTGTCCGGGTTCTCGATCGCCTCCGGGTCGCGGTTACCGGAGATGTACCACATCACCACCTTCTCCCCCGCCTTGATCGACTTCCCCCCAAGTTCGGTATCCCGGGACGTCGTCCGCCGCATATGGATAACCGGCGTCTGCCAGCGGATGATTTCCGACACCGCGCTGTCCACCAAACCCGGATTCTCCCGCAGCTTGCGGTATTCGTCAGGGAACTGGTTCAGCGCCAGCAGGCCGCCGGTCATGGAGTTGCGCGTGGTATCGTTGCCGCCGACGATCAGCAGCGCCAGATTGCCCATGAACTCCTTCAACGGCATGTCGCGCGTAGACGCCCCGTGCGCCAGCATCGACAGCAAATCGAATTTCGGCGGCTGGCCGCGGCGTTCGGTGAACAAGCGGCCGATATACTCGGCCATCTTCTTCAGTTCCTCGAACCGTTCGGCTTCCGAATGAACCGGCGATTCCGGCGCGTTGACGTTGCAGATCGCCACGTCGGACCAGTAGGTCAGCTTCGTCCGCTCCTCGAACGGGAAGTCGAACAAGGTCGCCAGCATCATCGTGGTCAGCTTGATCGACACCTCGTCGACCCAGTCGAACACCTCATTCCGCGGCAGCGCATCGAGCACCATGCAGGTGCGCTCACGGATGACCCCTTCCATGTTCGCCAGGTTGGCAGGTGCCACGATCGGGCTGGCGACCTTGCGCTGGTCGTCGTGCCGCGGCGGATCCATGCGGATGAAGCTGGGACGCTGCATGTCCTTCGGCTGCTCCTCGATCTGGATGCCGCCGATCTCATTCGAGAACACCTCGTGGTGCACCTCGCAGTGCATGATGTCCTTGTATTTGGACACCGCCCAGTACGGCCCATACGGACTGTCCGGGACATGATGGATAGGATCTTCCCGCCGCAGCCGCTCGAAGTACGGATGCCACGTGTCGTCCTGGTACAGCTTGGGATCAGAAACATCGAAACTCTCCAGCGGCAGTGCATAGGCCGGACTGGCTGGATCGGTCTGGACTGGTGCGTTCATTGTTACCTCCCTTTTGTCGGGCAGGGCAGCACAGAGGACATAGCCGGGTCAACGTAAACGTGGGATAGGGCACTGGAAGTCTGACTGTTTCTTGGGCACATTGGCAAGATGGAAGCGATCGAACACCTGAAGGCGGCCGCCGAAGCGGCGCGGGCGGCCGGGCACACACTGGCCCGCAGCAGCGCGGCGACCCGCAACGGCGCACTGGGTGCCATGGCCGACGCCCTGCGCGACGGCATGCGCGACATTATCGCCGCCAACCAAGCCGACGTCGCAGCCTACCAAGGCACCGCCGCCTTCCTCGACCGTCTGACCCTGACCGAAGCCAGGGTCGAGGCAATGGCCCGGGGAATGGAGGACGTTGCCGCCCTGCCTGACCCGCTGAACCGAACCCTGAGCGAATGGACCCGGCCCAACGGGCTGCGCATCCAGCGGATCGCCACCCCCATCGGCGTGATCGGGATGATCTACGAAAGCCGCCCGAACGTAG
>JAQGHW010000203.1 GCA_028291505.1 Rhodopila sp.
GAGCTGATCTGATACGGTGTCGCGATCCGGGCTCAGCCGGACTGACGGTATCCTGGGTATCGGTGCGGTAGCCATTTTTTTCTTCCTCGCTTCTGGATATTTACAGTGGTCCCATCAATAAGACGGCACTACGTGCGGCATCATCTTCGACCAGCATGGATCGGAATAGTAACCATTATCTTGACAGCAGTCGAAGCACATTCTGAAAACAACCGACCACCGCTCGATCGTTGCAATGGATTCAGAAATGACGCCGTGCGCACAGTCACTCGTTTCGTCCCCGATTGCACGGCGGGGAAGATCGACGTAGCCTGTGCGCGGGGGGCGCGAAGTGATCTACTTCACTAAAAGACATTTGGTAAATTATATTCCATGATTCGCACTGCACTGTGAGTGGCCTGCAACCATCGCGCATGATCGTTTCGACCGGATAGCTAGTCCAGCCACAGCCAGTCGCTAAATCCCAAGTGTGGGGGCCGGACGATCGAATGGACTGAAAAACTGCATCCGCCCCAAGAAAAACAGAACCGGACCTTGTCATTGCGAGGAGCGAAGCGGCGCGGCGATCTGGCTGGCAGTGCGCACCGGGGGGGATCGCCGGGTCGCTGCGCTCCTCGCAATGACAGTTTCATCCATGGCCGCCGGCCGGTGTGCAACTCGCTATCGCCACCCCAGAAGCGCTCGCTCCAGCCGCCCGATCACCCACGACACCAGCAACCCCAGCACCGACAGCACGACGATCCCCGCCAGCAGGTTGTCGGTGTCGTAGAGGTTGCCCGCCGACAGCACGAACGCGCCGATACCGCGCTCCGCCCCGATCATCTCGGCTGCCACCAGCAGCACGATGGCGATGGAGCTGGTCACGCGGAACCCGCTCAGGATCGCCGGCAGTGCTGCCGGCAGCACGATCTTCCGGATGATCGCCGTGTGCGACAGGCCGAAGCTTTGCCCCATCCGGATCAACCCCCGTGGCACGTTGTCCACTCCGCCCGCCGTTGCGATCACCGTCGGGAAGAACACGCCGAACGCCAGCGTCACCAGTTTGGAGCCCTCGCCGATCCCGAACCAGATGATGAACAGCGGTACCAGCGCAATCTTCGGGATCGGGAACAGCGCCGACACCAGCGCCATCCCGGGTGAGCGCAGCACCGACCAAAGCCCCACGGCCAGCCCCAGGCCGATCCCGAACACCGTCCCGACGATCCATCCCACCGCCAGCCGCATGAGCGACACCGACAGGTTCTTCCACAACTCGCCGCTGACCGTCAGCGCCCAAAGCGCCCGAGCGATCGACACCGGCGCCGGCAGGAACAGCGTCGGGATGACGCCGGCGGACGCGCCCGCCTGCCACAGCGCTACCACCCCGACCAGTGTCGCCACCGCCGCCCAGGTCCGGTCCGACGGCGCGAACCCGCCGCCCCGGAACGCTATCGGTCCGTCAATCCGAGGCATCGATCCGTTCCCGCTCCGCCACCGCCGCGTCGTCGCGTATCATCCGCCATAGACGCTGCTCCAGCGCCATCAGGTCGGGATCAGCCGCACGCCGTTCGGCCAGCGGCCGGTCAACGCGAACCACGTCCCGGACCTGCCCCGGCCGGCGCGACAGCACGACGATCTGGTGCCCGAGCCGAACCGCCTCGGCCAGATTGTGCGTGACATAGACCGTTGTCGTGCCCGCCGCGGTGATCAATGAGGCGAACTCTTCCAGCAGCAGATCCCGGGTCTGAGCATCCAGCGCCGACAGCGGTTCATCCAGCAGCAGGCACGCCGGCCGCACCGCCAACGCCCGAGCGATTCCGACCCGCTGCCGCATACCGCCAGACAGTTGCCGGGGCCATGCCGTGGCGAAATCCGTCAGCCCGGTCAGCGCCAGCACCTCCGCCACTCGCGCCGCGCACGCGGTTCGGCTTAACCGGTCCTCCAGCACCAACGCGACGTTCCCGGCAACGGTGCGCCAGGGCAGCAACGAAAAATCCTGGAACACATAGGTCAGCGCGTTCAGGCAGTCCGGCGGCACGTCGCCCGCGCAGCGAACCGCGCCTTCGCTGGGTGCCAGCATTCCGCCCATGATCCCCAGCAGCGTGGACTTGCCGCAACCGGACGGGCCGACCAGCACCATCACCTCGCCCGGTTCGGCGGTCAGCGAAATGCCGTGCAACACCTGCAGGCCGCCGTAACGATGACCGACCCCGTCCACTGTGAGGCGCAGGCCGTCCGTCATCGCGTCGGCAGGAACCGGGTATCCAGCATTGCCGCCGGGTCGCCTTCGCCCTTCACCAGCCCCTGCGCCTTGAACCAGCGGATCTGGTCCAGCACATCGGCGACATCCAGCGCGCCGCCCGCATCGTAGTAGCCGGCACCGTCCAGGATCTTGCGCCGGGCGTCGGGGTCGTTGGTGAAGACGTACTTGGTCAGCAACGGAATGGCGGCATCGGTCTGCGCGTCCACCACTGGGTGCCCGGCGGCATCCAGCCGCAGGAATGCGTCCCGGTAGTCCGCCACGCCGCGCTGGTAGGCGGCGGCAAAGTGCCTCAGCACATCGGGCTTGTCCGCGATCATCGCCGGAGTCGTGAACACGGCGGTGATCTGATACGGCACCAGGTCGCCCGCCCACCCCAGGATATGCGCTTGTCCGGATGCCTGCAGCGGCTTCGCTATTGAGGCGATCGCGATCGTCGCGTCGACCTGCCCCGAGGTCACCGCCGCCACCATGTTGGCGATCTGCTGCACCGGCCGCAGCGTGACCGACTTGACGTCGAACCCTTCGGCCTCGGCGATCCGTCCCACCATGTAGTGAAACGACGACCCATACTGGGTGATCGCGAAACTATGGCCCGCCAGCTTGTCGACGCTGGTCAGGCCGTCCTGGAACGCCTTGTTCGACGCCAGGATCGCCGACCCCTGGTAGCCCTTCTGCTCATGCAGCGCGCCGCCGACGACCTTCAGCGTGCCTTTCTCCGCCAGGTTGAAGAAGCCGCCGGTCAGCGCCGTGACGCCGACATCGACATCGCCCGCCACCGCCGCCGCGGCGATCGGCTGCGCCGCCTCGAAGAACCGGAACGTCAGGTCGATGCCTTCGTCGCGGAAATACCCACGCTCCTGCGCGATGTAGAATGGCGCCGGGGACAGTGTGTGCAGCAGCCCGAGCCGCAGCGGTTCGGCGGCCTGTGCGGCGGACGCGCAGAGCAATCCCACCAGCAGGACGTTCCCTAGTAGTCTCGGCAATTCCGGCCTTCTTGCAAACGTGGTGCGGACCTGTCACACGGCCGGAAACCGGATGCAAGCCACCCAGCCCTTCCTCGTTTACCGAGACCGCATCGGCGTTCCGTCCGAGATCGAGTTTCTTCGCCGCCAGTATATCGGGTTCACCCGCCTGCATCCCGTTTGGACAGGGCGGACAATGCTGCCGGACGCACTCCGGTTCGGCGACCACTTGTTACGACTGGGCGGCGACGGTCCGCGCGGCCCAATCGACCGCGCGCTGTTTCGCCATCTTTGGCGGGTGCCGCCAAGGCTTATCCGTCATGGCCCGATTTATCCGTCACAGCATGGCGCCGGGACGGAGGGGTACAATAGCCTGGGGCAGGGCGGAATAGCGGGACTCGCCCCCGTCCTGCATGCCCAATTCGCCCGCGGCGGCGCCCTGGCACTGCCGCTGGTCCAAGCGCTCGGTATGCGCATGGTTGTCACCCTGCACGGCGGGGACGTCAGCAAGCAAAAGAACTGGCATGGCACGGTTCTAGCGCGGCGCTGGCCGGCGATGCTGCGTGAAACCCGACGCTTCGTCTGCGTGTCCGCCGCCGTTGCCGAGATTGCTGCGCACCATGGCGTGCCGTCCGGAAAACTGATCGTGCTGCCGATCGGCGTGGAAATTCCCGCCCGTCCGCCGATCCGGCGACCGACCGCGCATTTGTTCGTCGGCCGCTTTGTCGAGAAAAAGGGGATCGCCGTGCTCGCTGAGGCGATTCGCCAGCTGCGCGCCCAAGGCGATCAAACCCAGGTCGTCTGCGTCGGCGATGGCCCGCTGCGGCCTGTCCTGGAAACCCTGGCTCGGGACACTGCTGGCATCACCCTGACCGGCTGGCTGTCGCCCGACGCGGTTCGCGCCCGCATGACCGAGGCCATCGCGCTGGTGGTGCCCAGCATCATCGCCGGCGATGGCGACGCCGAGGGGCTGCCAAGCGTCATCCCGGAGGCAATGGCTCAGGCCTGCCCGGTCATCGGGTCCGATCAGGGAGGCATCGCCGAGGCGATATGGCGGGACCAAACCGGGCTTCTGGTCCCACCAGGGGACCCCGGCGCGCTGGCCGATGCCATGCATCGCATCTCGCACGACACGGTGCTGCGATACAGCCTGGGCGCGGCCGGGTTTACCGAAGCCGCCACCAGGCTGAATGCACGCATTCAATCGGAAAAGCTGGAAACGCTGCTGCTGTCGGTGTGACGAAACCCGGCCCACCGCCGCCAGCGATGGGAGGCAGCTACCCCTGCCGGCACTTCATGCGCGGGTTCCTCTTGTTGATCACATAAACCCGCCCGCGGCGACGCACCACGCGGCAGTTCTTGTCGCGGACCTTGGCGGAACGCAGGCTGTTACGGACTCTCATGACACGCGCTATCTACCCTGGCTATCGGAGGCGGGGGGAACTCGAAGGCGCGCTAGGTAGGTCCCTGCCTGCGCCATGTCAAGCGCGACACAGCAGCCCCGCACGGACCCCTCTTGCATTTCCGCCGCCGCACCGCGAGTTTCGCCGCCGCGAAAGGAGATGGCCACGCATGACAACGGTCTTCATCGACGGCGAGTCCGGCACCACGGGCCTGGGCATCCGTGAGCGCCTGGGCGCGATGCCCCGGGTCACGCTGAAAAGCCTGCCGTCCGACCGCCGTCGCGATCCCTCCGCCAGGCGTGACATCATGGCCGAGGTGGACCTGATCGTGCTGTGCCTGCCTGACGACGCCGCGCGCGAGTCCGCCGCGATGGCAGCGTCATTGGGCAACGCGACGCCGAAAGTCCTGGACGCCAGTACCGCCCACCGGGTCGCCCCCGACTGGGTCTATGGTTTTGCGGAAATGTTGCCCGGGCAGGCCGAACGGATCGCAGCGGCCAAGAACGTCGCGAACCCCGGCTGCTACCCGACCGGCGCGATCGGCCTGATCCGCCCGCTGGTCGATGCCGGCCTGATCCCCGCCGATTATCCGATCACCATCAACGCGGTGTCCGGCTATTCCGGCGGCGGAAAGGCGATGATCCAGGCGCACGAAACTGCCCACGGCCCGGCGTTCGAACTCTATGGGCTTGGCCTGGAGCACAAGCACGTCCCGGAGACCGAACTGTATGGCGGCCTGACCCGCCGGCCGATCTTCGTGCCGTCGGTCGGGCACTACCTGAAGGGCATGCTGGTCTCGATCCCGCTGCACCTGGACACGCTGCCCGGCAAAGTTACCGGCGCCGATCTGCGCGCTGTGCTGGAAGCGCGCTATGCGGGCTGCGACCTGGTGCGAGTGATCGCGTCCCCGGCCGATGGCAAACTGGAGCCGGAGGCGCTGAACGACACCGATCGCCTGGAGCTGACCGTCCACGCCAACGACAAATACCGTCAGGCGGTCCTGGTGGCGCGGCTCGACAACCTCGGCAAGGGGGCGTCGGGTGCGGCGGTGCAGAACATTGCGCTGATGCTGGGCCTGCATACCGGCGTAGGTGCGCGGGAGCTGGTGGATGCCTGAGCGTTACGGAACCGTATTCTCCCTCGACGGCATCACCCCAACGATTGCGGATGACGCCTTCATCGCCCCCACCGCCGCGGTGATCGGCGACGTGGTCATCGGATCGGAGACCGGGATCTGGTTCCACTGCCTGGTTCGCGGCGACATGAACTCCATCCGCATCGGGGCGCGCACCAACATCCAGGACGGGACGGTGGTCCACGTCGATTCCGGGGAGTTCTCCACGTTCATCGGCGACGATGTCACAGTGGGCCACAACGCGGTGATCCATGCCTGCACGCTGAAAAACCGGGCCTTCGTTGGTATCAGCGCGACCGTGTTGGACGGCGCGGTGATCGAGGAAGGCGGCATGCTGGCGGCCGGGGGCCTGTTGACGCCCGGCAAGGTGATCGGTCCGAACGAATTGTGGACCGGTTCGCCCGCCAAGCTGCGCCGGGTGATGGATGCCGAGGAACGCACTCGGTTTGACCGCAACGCGGTGGTGTATCGGGAGCTGGCACGGCAGTTCCTGGCTGGGTTGAAGGTGGTCCGCTAATCAAGCAGGTGGCATTTCGGCCGGACGGGTGTGATTAGCTTGCTGGAGGTCAGCGGTGTCCTATTGAACGTTGCTCGAGCCGGACAAACACCAATGGCATACAGTAAGTGGATCACGTGGTGTCACTGTTGCCGCAGCCCCCACGCCACCGGAATGGCAACCCCGCACAGCCCCGCCATCACCCAGAACCCGGCCGCCCCGAACCACGCGTAAAGCGGCCCTGATCCCAGGGTCAGCAGCGCCGACGCCACTCCTACAGCGACCGTGCCGTAAAACGCCTGTGCCGTGACCGCCAGTGCGGGCGGTACTACTGCCGCGATCAGCCGCATGCACGCCAGGTGCTGCAACGCGAACGTCAACCCGTGCAGCGGCTCCGCCAGGGCGGACGCCGCGACCGAGGTGGTCTCGGCCAGCATCGCCCAGCGCAGTGCGCCACCGGCGGCAGCGAGTATGCAGGCGCCAGCGGGACCCAGCCGATCGAGCAGCCAGCGTCCGAGGAACAGGAACACGACCACCTCGGCCGCGACCGACTCCGACCAGAGCACGCCGATGGTGCCGTCGCCGATCCCCAGACTGCGCCAGCGAAGCACAACAAAACCGTCGTGCAGCGCGTGACTGCCCTGGATCAGC
>JAQGHW010000249.1 GCA_028291505.1 Rhodopila sp.
TGCGGTGAACGTGCGTCGGCTCGGCCGGTCGGAAATTTCAGGATTGGTTGCCGTGGGTGCCGGCACGACCGTCGGCCTTCGGCCGCCTTCTGTGCCGACACCCACGGCAGTCTGGGTTCCGACGGACAGATTCGGCATGACCACGAAACCTTCTCCTACGTAGCCCGGAGCCTAAACTTCACCGGGTGGTTTGTCTCATTGTCATTGGCACAGAGGGCTCTGGCAATTACTGGCGATCTTCATCGTCGCCATTTTCCACTTGCTCTCAAAAGGCCTGCCTTGGGCTGCTCCGGGCTGGCCTTCGCCGTGCTGTTCCGCCTGAATTCGTCCGTCGTGCGGCGCCGAAACCGTCCGGAACCTGGGGCTCGACGGCGGTACCCCAGCTGGACGGAGGCGAACGAGTCCGCCCAGCCGAACCGCGATCTTCCATCGGAGATCAAATTGCCCCCCGCGCGCCGAAACCACTGGCAGGGTGCCGGGGCGTTGAGCGACGCTGCGTCTGCGGTAGAAGCCTTTGATCGGCTGCAGGCTCTCACCCCTAGGGGTGACGACTGAATCCTCGTGATGCGCCTAGATCAATGTGGCGCGGCCTCAACAGGAGTCAGATCCGACAAGGGAAAATGACAGTGAGGGCGGCGACGGATGACGGAAGCGTACAGCAGCTGCGCGCCGGGATCTTTGATTTCGCCGCGCGTTGTCATTCCGTTGTCGTAAATGGTAGGAATGGATATCAGAGGGAGAAGAACCGATGTCACGGACAGCATTCAAAGTCGACCTGTCTCGACCGCCTGAAACAGCCGAAATCAAGACGCACAACAGATGGCATCCTAACTTGCCCATGGTCGAGATG
This sequence comes from Rhodopila sp., assembly GCA_028291505.1. Taxonomy (GTDB): domain Bacteria; phylum Pseudomonadota; class Alphaproteobacteria; order Acetobacterales; family Acetobacteraceae; genus Rhodopila. The sequence goes on from JAQGHW010000249.1 coordinate 851, forward strand.
TTCAAGCCCGGCTCCGAATTTCGCGTGGAATGCTTCGACTGGACCGGCGGTCAGATCGAGAACGACGACAGCGCCAAAGACGTACGTGACGTCGATCTCACCAAAGTACATTACCTGAGCGGACCCTTCGGCGTCGAGGGCGCGGAGCCGGGTGACCTGCTGGTGGTAGACCTGCTCGACCTTGGCTATCTGCCTGGCTCCGCCTGGGGCTTCACGGGCATCTTCGCCCGCGAGAACGGCGGCGGCTTCCTGGTTGACCATTACCCCCACGCCCGGAAGGCGTGCTGGGATTACCATGGCATCTACTGCACGTCGCGGCACGTGCCTGGCGTGCGCTGGGCGGGAATTGTGCATCCGGGGCTGATCGGCTGCCTACCGTCGCAAGATCTGCTCGAACGCTGCAACAAACGCGAGGCGGAACTGATTGCGACGAACCCGAACCGGGTCCCGCCGCTTGCCACGGCGCCGCAGGCCGACACCGCCCTGATGGGACAGATGACCGGCTCGAAGGCACAGAACGCGGCCAAGGAAGCGTGGCGCACCGTGCCGCCGCGCGAGCATGGCGGCAACTGCGACATCAAGAACCTGTCCCGCGGTTCCCGGGTCTATTTCCCGGTCTATGTAAAGGGCGCCGGACTCTCCATGGGCGATATCCACTGGTCGCAAGGCGACGGTGAGATCACCTTCTGCGGCGCCATTGAGATGGCCGGCTATGTCGATGTCGGTGTTGGTCTTATCAAGGGCGGGATCGCCAAGTATGGCATCACCAATCCGGTTTTCCAGCCCAGCCCCATCGAGCCCAGGTTCTCCGAGTATCTCGTCTTCGAAGGCATCTCGGTAGACGAGCACTCAGGCAAGCAGTTGTATCTCGACGCTCATGTGGCGTACCGGCGTGCATGCCTCAACGCGATCGAGTATCTTAAGAAATTCGGCTATACCGGGGAGCAGGCCTACGTGATCCTCGGCACCGCGCCGGTTGAAGGGCGGGTGAGCGGAATCGTCGACATCCCCAACGCATGCTGCACGATTGCGATCCCGACCGAGATCTTCGATTTCGACATTCGGCCGAACAGCGGCGGCCCGAAACCTGGCGTCGCGAGTGGGATCGACCTCGCGTCCTGCAACTGACCGGAACGACCGGCGCCAGGCTTCGGCCTTGGCGCCGGCCGACCGGACCAAAGCGATCTTGTGGGAGGGGTGAAAAATGTTACTCGGATTAGCGCTCTTCTGGGTCGGCGCCGTGCTGTGCCTCAACGGCATTTGGCTGCTCGGCCGGATCGGAGACCGCGAGATTGCCGTCATCGACGTTTTCGTCGGCTTCCTGACACTGATCGTGTCCCTGTATTTGGCCTTCGGCCCGGGGGCGACGGGTGCCTCCATCAGAGCGGCGGCACTGACTCTGCTGTTCACCTTTACGTATTTCTGGGTGGCCTGGAACCGGTGGAACGGCGCCGACGGGCGTGGCCTTGGCTGGTTCTGCCTTTTCGTCGCTATCACCACGGTGCCCGTCTTCCTCCAGACCTTCTCCGGCGCGCTCACGATTTGGGACGTTTGGTTCGGGTTTGCCTGGCTGTCGTGGGGTGTGCTGTGGTTCCTCTTCTTCTTGATACTCGCACTCGGCAAGACGGCGCTCACGCGGGCGACCGGTGTCATCTGCGCGGTACAGGGCGTCTATACGGGTTGGATACCGGGCTACCTGCTCCTGAGCGGCCATATGCCGGGCGGTCCGCCGCTAACATGACCAAGGCCAGCCGATCGCGCTCTAATCCAACGACCGAGGGGACCCTCATGCCGCTTTATAGTTATCAATGTGAAGTATGCGGGCCATTCAGGGCCTGGCAACCAATGGCGCGATCCGACCAGGCGGCCGCCTGTCCATCGTGCAACGCGCAATCGCAGCGTCTCTTGGCGGCGCCCTCCCTCTCCGCTGTCAGCGCCGACAACAGGATCGCGCACGAGCGCAACGAGCGCAGTGCCGACACGCCGCGTGTGGTGCAACGTGCGGAACTGGAATCTCACGGCGGCCACGGACACCGCCACGCACCCCAGCAAGGGCGCAACATGTACCGGCCATCGATGCTGGGGCACGCCCACTAAGCGACGGACACGCCGCGGTGAAGGCCGGTCCATACCGTCATTCGCTCGACGATGTCGTCAAGAGCCGGACCAGGGCGACTTGACTGTGCGTCTCGGTCTTGGCGTAGATGCGCTTCATGTGCGTGCGTGCGGTGTTCCAGGTGATATGGAGTTCCCGTGCTACCTCCAGCAGCTGTCGGCCATCGACGATCATCGCTGCCAACCGTATTTCCGCCGGCGTCATGCCATAGAAGCGCAGGCATCCCTCGAGCGCATCGGAATGGGCGACCGACGCACCGAATACGGCAGCGAGCGCGGTGGGTCGTCCCTCTGCGTCGACGACAGGATGCTGCAACGCCGCCACCTGCAATGCGATCGGCGCATCGCAGGCTTCCCGGCCGATGACAACGCTCTCGCCTGACCGGTGCCGGTCCGCGCGCCGCAGCACGGCCGAAATCGCCTCATGCAGGCGACAAGTGTCTCGCGGTGAACCGCAGACCAGCACCCCGTTCACCACAGCGAGCCCGTGCATCCGCTCCAGGAACGCCTTCGCCGCGGCGTTCAGCAGCATCGGGCGGGCCGCTTCGTCGACGATCACGGCGAAGCCCGGGATTTCGTCGACCAGATCGAGCAGGATCGCGGTGAGTTGCCGCAGTGACGCCATGTCGACAACCACTTCCGACGCGCTGCGCAGCTCCGGCAGGAAGGACTTAAGTAGCGCCTTGTCAGAGCTTGAGAAGGGCGCCTGGCTCGCTTCGCGCAAGGCAAACAAGCAATGCATACTCTCGCGCGAGCGGGAGATCACGCCAATGAGGGCGTGAAGAACCTGCTGGGGCCGCAACCAGTGACGATAGAAGGTGGTCCCGACAAGCTCCCAGTTCGGCACCAGTTCGGTGCCGATATGCGTCTCTTGAGACTCACTTGAGCGAAGCGCCTGGAGCCACACATTTTGTGCTGCCAGATTAGACCGATACCGCTCGCGCAGGTCTGCGCCGATACCAGTGGAATACGGGATGTCGCCCCGATTACATCCGAAGTCGTGTTTGACGATGAGTATGTTCTTTGATCGCAATAATCCCTGCATGGGCGCGCTCATATTGGCCCACAGCCGCGCAAGGTTGGCGGAAAACCGCTCTTGGTTGTCCTTGTCGCGGATATCCCGAGCGATATACATCACTGACGCTTCCCGAGAGACTGGACTGCGTTCGGTGAGAGCCTGCTTGCTCGACCACCGCGCCTGAGCAGCGTACCACAGGTGACAATCGGGCCGCTTTAAACGTTTACTTGACCTCGAGCGCTTTCAGGCTGACCGTAAACGGGTCAGTGCTCCAGTTCATTGTTTTCATGAGCAACTTTATCAGCCGGACTGTTCCAGTCAGGCTGATGTTGCTCTAGCGGCGCGGCCGCCGCGCGGGTTCCTCCACCGGGTCACCGGCCATCGTTGCACGTCGGCCGTCGCTGATCTCTGCGGCACGCTCCTCCGGCAGCAGGTACAGTGCCAGTTCTCGCCATACCCCGTCGCGGCAACGGCACATGATCCGCTCGAGGCTTTCAGGGAAGGTGACGTCGAGAGCCTCCTGCCAGGAGCCGTTGTTGACGACGGCGATGAGCCGCTGTCCCGATGGCACGCGGAAGGGTTGGCCGGTTGCGGTATTGTCGGCGTCGAGTGTAACCGGAATTCCTTCCGCCTGAGCCGGCGCCGCCGCCAGGTATCGTGGCATCTTCGTTCTCCTCGCCCGCTCAAGCGTTCGGGAGGGCGAGCGGGATCCCAAACACCAAGGGTGCGTGCATTCGGATATAGGCGAGGCCGCCCTTCGCCCTAATCTCCGTCATGATCCACTCCGCCATCTTGTCTCGTTCGCCGTAGCCCTTGTCGTGCGCCAATTTCTCACAATCCGGGCCGGTGAGATAATCGATGCAACGCATCAGGAGACCACGCGCCTCGGCTTCCGAGCGGACGTAGAAAGGCTCGCGTTCGACCGGGGCGTCGTCAGGCACCGGATC
>JAQGHW010000256.1 GCA_028291505.1 Rhodopila sp.
GCGAAGATGCCGAATGCCGCGTCCTCGCGGGAACTGACTTCCATCACCTGACCCAGGCCGCCGCGATACTGACCAGCGCCACCGGAATCCTGCCTGAGTTCCTTCCGCCATATGACCAGCGGCGTGATCGCTTCGGTCGCCTCCACCGGCACGTTGCGCACGCCGGACGGGAACGGGGTCGCCGACAATCCATCCTGATGCGGCCGGGCGCCGGCGCCGCCGGAATGGAAGCTCATGACCATGAATTGCGTGCCGGCCTTGTCGCCCACGCCTGTCAGCCCATGGCCGGCGACCATCTTCAGGCTCCAGAGGTTGGACGTCCCCTCGGCCGGCACGCGCCCGGGAATTGCCTGTTCCAGCGCGCCATAGACCACGTCCGGCATCATGTGCCCGATTGAGGACCGCGCGTACACCGCTGCCGGATACGTGGCACTGACGATCGTCCCCGGCGGCGCCGTCACTTTCACCGCGTCCAGAGTACCGGCGTTGTTCGGAATGGTCGGCGCCACGACACAGTTGATCCCGAACGTTGTATAGGCTTCCGTATAGCACAGCGGGCAGTTGATGGCGTAGGTGGACATGCCGGACGTGCCGCTGAAATCCACGTGGATCGTATCCTCGCCAATGGTTACCGACGCAACGAGATCGAGCGGCGCCTCATACCCATCCACCCGCATCGTATTTGTCCAGGTCCCCTTCGGCAGCTTTCCAATCGCCTCGGTCATTGCGCGCCGGCTTCGCGTAATGATCTCCTCGCCGAGCATGTCCAGATCGTCCAGCCGGAATTCGCGCATCATGGACACCAGCCGCCGGCTGCCAATGTCGTTGCAGGCGATCAGTGCGTAGACATCGCCGATCACCTGCACCGGTTCGCGCACGTTGGCGCGAATCATCGCCAGCAGGTCCTCGTTCATTTCTCCCGCGCGAGCCAGCCGCAGCAGCGGAATGAATAATCCTTCGTGCCAGATCTGCCGGCCCTCGGGCGTCTGCCCAACTCCACCCATATCGACCAGGTGCGACGTGCAGGCGAACAGCGCAACGATCCGGCCATCCATGAATGTGGGCGAAACGACCACGAGGTCGTACAGATGTCCGGTGCCCTTCCAAGGATCGTTGGTGATGTAGACATCACCTTCCTTCATCTCCGCGACCGGGAACACCTTCAGGAAATGCCCGACCGAGGCTGCCATCGTGTTGATGTGCCCCGGTGTGCCGGTCACCGCCTGCGCCAGCATCCGTCCGCGCAGATCAAACACACCGGCGGAGATATCGCCCGCCTCCCGCGCTGAGGTGCTGAAGGCAGTCCGAACCAGCGTCTGTCCCTGCTCTTCAACGACTGAAAGCAGCCGGTTCCACATGATTTGGACATCGATTTCGGAAATATTCCGACGATCGCTCATGCGAAGCCTCCTTCGATGATGATTTCGCCGCCGTAAGCGATGTGCGCGGTGAACCCGGTGGGGATGATGGTCGTGGTTCCGTCCTCAACAATCGCCGCCGGTCCCGAAAGTTCCGCACCTGGCACCAATGACGCGCGCGCATAGATCGGTGCATCGATCACAGCCCCAGTCACTGACTCGACCATCTCCCGAGTACCCTGCGCCATCGCGCGCTTGGTTCCAACTACCCTCGGATCAATGGAAGGCAACGCATAGGGCTGCGACAGCGCCAGGGTCCACGTGACCGCCTCGATCTCCAACCCGGGAATGATCCGGCCGAACAACAGCGTATAGGTCGCTTCAAAAGCCTTGCGCAGAGCAGCCGGATCAAGCGCCGCGCCATCCAGCGGGACCGCGATCTCGTGGCCCTGGCCGCGATACCGCATGAACGCGGTGCGGCGTTCGGCGAGTGCATCGGAAGGAACACCCAGCCGCACCACCACCTCGGCTTCGGCGCGCATGTCACGGAACAGGTCCTCGATCATGTCCGCGTCCAAACCGCCGAGCCGCACCAGGAACGTCCGAGCTACCTCGTAAGCGATGGGAGCATCGAGGAACCCATGCGCGGACCCGACACCGGCATCGGCCGGGATAACCACCCGGGTGATCCCCAATTTCTGCGCCAACCGAACGGCATGCAGCGGCGCGGCGCCACCAAAGGCGATCAACGTGCGGCCGGCGGTGTCTTTGCCGTTCTCGACGGCATGGACCCGCGCCGCGCTGGCCATGGTCTCATCGACGATTTCAACAATTCCGCGCGCCGCTTCCTCCGCCGGCATATCCAGCCGCGACCCGACGTCGGAAAATACCGCGCGGCGGGCCAACAAGGGGTCCAGACCGATCTTGCCCCCCGCGAAACGCGCCGGATCGATCCGCCCCAGCACTACATCCGCATCGGTTACCGTCGGCGCCGTCCCGCCACGCCCGTAGCAGGCCGGCCCGGGATCGGAGCCCGCGCTGTCCGGCCCCACCGCGATCCGCCGCAAGGAATCCACCCGCCCGATCGATCCACCGCCGGCACCGATCTCCACCATGTCGATCACCGGAATCCGCACAGGAATCCCGCTACCCTTGGCGAAACGATACGCCCGAGCAACTTCGAAATGGCGGGATTGCTGCGGGGTATAATCGTCGATCAGGGTAATTTTCGCGGTTGTCCCACCCATGTCGAACGACAGCGCCCGATCGTAGCCCCCGAGTGCCGCGATGCGCCGCGCCAGGATCACCCCACCCGCCGGCCCGCTCTCCACCAGCCGCACCGGAAAGCGTGTCGCCGTCTCCACCGTGCAAATTCCGCCAGAGGACATCATCAGCAACAACGGGCAGCCAACCCCAATCCCCGCCAGCCCATCCCGCATCCGCCCGAGATAGCTGGCCATCAGCGGCAGGACATAGGCATTGGCGACTGTGGTCGATGTCCGCTCATATTCGCGGATTTCGCGGCACACCTCGGACGATAGCGTGATCGCCAGCCCGGGCATCGCGGCGGTCAGAATATCGCGGGCGCGTTCCTCATGCGCCGGGTTGATGTAGGAGTGCAGGAAGCTGATCGCCAAAGCCTCGATATGCTGGGCCCGCAACACCGCCACCAAGTCGAGCAGCGCGTCCTCGTCCAGCGGCAGCAACACCGATCCGTCGGCGGCCAACCGCTCCGGCACCTCCAGGCGCAGGTCGCGTTCGACCAGCGGCACCGGACGTTCCATATACAGGTCGTATTGTTCGAAACGATGCTCGTAGGCGATTTCCAACGAATCCCGGAAGCCGGCTGTCGTGATCAGCGCGGTGCGGGCGCCCTTGCGCTCGATCAGGGCATTGGTGGCCAAGGTTGTGCCATGCACCACCAGTTCCAGCGCCGACCCG
>JAQGHW010000257.1 GCA_028291505.1 Rhodopila sp.
ACAATTCTGAAAAACATATTCAGTCTGATGCGGATAGGTCGACGAATGCGCCCCATGGTCATCCCCGGCGATCGCCAGGATGCCGCCATGCTTATGCGTGCCGCTCATGTTGGCGCAGTGGAACGCGTCACCGGTGCGATCGACGCCCGGCCCCTTGCCATACCACATGCCATACACGCCATCGACCCGCGCGCCCGGAAACGCGTCCAGCTCCTGCGTGCCATACAGCATCGTCGCGGCGAGGTCCTCGTTCACGCCCGGCTCGAACCGTATATCGTGCGCCGCCATCAGCTTCTTCTGGACCCACAATTCGCGGTCCAACCCACCCAGCGGAGAACCCCGATACCCCGAAACCAGCGCCGCGGTATTCAGCCCAGCCGCCAGATCCAGCCGTCGTTGTTCCAGCAACAGCCGCAACAGCGCCTGGATTCCGGTCAGCAACACCGGTTGATCCAGATCGGCGAAGCGCGACTCCAGGGTGATGCCGGCGGGTGGAAGACCGATATCCATGGGCGTGCGTCCCTTCGAGGGTTCTGACTACTACATAGTAGGTATGGCCGCGTGGGAAAGCTTGCCATAATGGCCCCGGCGCGAGGCCATTTTTGGCAGGAACCGTCAAAACGCCGCGTGCGAACCCCAAAGCGCTGCGCAAACCCCAAAGCGCAGCGCGCAAACCAAGGATGCGTCGATGGAGCTGGACCGGCTGGACCTCGCGATACTGGATCATCTGCAGGCCAACGGCCGGGCAACCGCGCAGGAATTGAGCGAAGCCGCACACCTGTCGCCATCACCGTCCCACCGCCGCCAGAAGCTGCTGGAGGAAGCCGGAGTCATCACGCGCTATGTCGCCCTGCTGGACCAGGACAAGGTCGGACTGGCCGTAAACGTCTTCGTCACCGTGAAGCTGGCCAACCACATGGCCGACACGCTCCGGAATTTCGAGCGTGCCATCGAAGCCTGCCCGGAAGTGATGGAGATGTACGAAATGACCGGCGCCTCCGACTACCTCCTGCGCGTCGTCGCGTCCGACGTAGCCTCATACGAGGCGTTCCTGCGCGGTCACCTGACCCACATCCCGGGCGTCCAGTCGTTCGAGTCGGCCCTCGCCCTGAAGCGCGTCGTCTACCGGACCAACCTGCCGCTACGCCAGGGCCGGTCGTGACCATACCGCGAGCGCCCCAGCCGCCCGCCAGTCGTCACGTCACCGGCTCGCTGCCAACGCGAGGTAAACCCGCGGCAGCATTCCCGTCGCTGTCGCCGGCCATGCTCACGCGACCGATCAAGCAGGCGATCGCCAGCCGGGTGATCGCCCTGCTCAACGACCGCTCACGAGGCGACAAGCCGGTCGGGCGCCAACCCGACGGTTTGTTCGGCCCCGGTTCGGTCGCGTGGCGCGTTCATCGCGACGTGACCACGATGATGGTCGGCGGCATCGCCGGGCTGTTGCTCCAGATGCTTCACCCAGCCGTGCTGGCAGGCGTTTGGGACCATTCGAACTTCCGCACCGACATGCACGGCCGGCTGCGCCGCACCGCCCGCTTCATCGCATTGACCACATACGGCGGAAAAGCCGACGCCGAGGCAGTAATCGCCCGCGTGCGCGCCATTCACGATCAGGTCCGCGGCGTGCTGCCCGACGGCACCCCCTACGCCGCGAACGATCCCGCGCTGCTGGCCTGGGTCCACGTAACCGAGACCACCAATTTCCTCAACGCCTGGATCCGCTACGCCGAACCAGCCATGTCAGCGTCCGACCAAAACCGCTATTTCGCCGAGACAGCCCGTGTCGCCCAAGCGCTCGGTGCCAGCCCGATCCCGCACACCCAGTCCGAGGCACGGCACCTGCTCGACACGATGCGCCCACAGCTGCTGTGCGACGCCCGAACCCGCGAAGTCGCCCAGTTGGTCCTGCGGCAACGCGCCCCGAACATGATGGCCGAACCGCTTCAGGCCCTGGCGATGCAGGCCAGCATCGACCTTCTGCCGGAATGGGCCCGCCGCATGCACGGCCTGCGCTCCCCCCCGCTCAGCCGCCCGCTGGTCCGAGCCAGCACGCTCAGCCTCGCCCGCACAGTGCGTTGGGCGTTCGAGTGATGTTTGGGTGCGACGGGCCGCCTTGAACAAGCATGTGACCAGCGGTCATTCCGCCCCGCCATCCTCATCCGGAACCAACGGTGTCAACATCTGGATCAACGGATCGAGGCGTTCCCGCACGACAAACCAGACCACTTCGAGCCGGACATCGGCGTAACCATGGATCAGCCGGTGGCGCATCCCGGTGATGTCGCGCCAGGGAACGTCCGGATGCGCAGCTTGGGTGGCGGCGGACACCTTCCCCGCTGCCTCCCCGATCACCTCCAGCGAGCGGATCACTGCGTTCTGATGCAGCCGGCTCGCCAAGAACGCGGCCTCGTCCAGCCCGCCAAGAAAGCCACGTGCGTCGCGAGCCGCCGTGAGCATATCCAACAAAAGCGAGGCATCGCGATCAGGCGCCTCATTCATAGACGGGTTCGGCCTCGGCCAGGATGCGCCGGCGGCGAATGTAGTTGCGGCTTTCCTCAACTGCCTCACGTTCGACCAGATCGACGGGGCGTCCCAGAAGTGCCTCAAGTGCGTCCTTGAAATCGGCAAATCCGGCAAAATCGTATCGCGTCTCTGCCGAGAAGGTCACAAGGAAGTCCGCATCACTGCGCTTCGGGTCGAAATCCGTACCGCGCGCCGCCGACCCAAACACCTCCAACTGCCGCACGCCATAACGGCGGCACAGCAGGGCGATCTCGGCGCGGTTCTCCTCGATCAGTGGGTGCATGGCGGTCCTCGCGATGGTCGCTCGCACGAACCTACCATAGAACCCCGGTTTTCGCAGTAGGACCTCGGCCAGAATGCCCCGCGGCTGGCTCAGCTGGGGCGAGCCACAGAACCCCACCCCGCGTGCCAAAGCGCCGAGCCGCTCACCTCCCGCCGAAACGACCCCGTCGACCCGCCTACCCAGCCTCATCCCCCAAAGCCGCCACCACCGCAGCCAGCAACCCCGGATCGCCCACCGCGATAATCCGCCCGTCCCCCTCAACCCGAGGCGGAAGCCCCTGCCAATCCGTAACCACCCCACCCGCACCCACCACAACCGGCAGCAAAGCCGCCCAATCCCAGGGCTTCAAATCGCATTCCACGATCAAATCGATCTGCCCCAGCGCCAGCAACCCATAAGCATAACAGTCCCCGCCCCAGTAATTCCGCCGCACCAGTCCCGCCAACCTCCGCCACCGAGGCAAATCAGCCCCCAGCATCTCCGGACTCGTGCACGATAACTCCGCCAACCCAAGCGCCGCACAAGCCCGGGTCCCAACCCGCCCCCCCAGCGGCCCAACGAACGAAGTCGGACGCCCAGCCACCCCGATCCAGCGCTCCCCGGTAACCGGCTGATCGATAATCCCCACCACCGGCGCATCGCCATCCAGCAGCGCCACCAGCGTACCAAAAGTCGGCCGTCCCGTAATGAACGCCCGAGTCCCATCGATCGGATCCAGCACCCACCGCAACCGGGCCTCCGGGCGCTCGACCCCAAACTCTTCCCCGACAATCCCGCACTCCGGACAAAGCCGGCCCAGCACAGCCCGCATCGCCAGCTCCGCCCCGCGGTCGGCGATCGTCACCGGCGACTGGTCAGCCTTCAAATCCGCCGCCACCGACCCACGAAACAACGGCCGGATCACCGACCCGGCCGCATCGGCGGCAGCCATCGCCGCCGCCAAATAACGATCGAGGTCGATACTCAGGGCGCCGGCAGCGGCACGGGGGTGTGCGACAGACTGTGCAGGTAATCGATCACGTCCGCCCGCTGCTGGTCGTTGCTGATCCCCGCAAACGCCATCCGCGTCCCCGGCACATACGCGCTCGGTTTGTGCAACCATTCGTTCAGCTCATCGAACGTCCACGGCCCGGTCTTCGCCTTCATCCCCGCCGTGTAGTTGAAGCCTTCCATGTGCGCATGCGGCCCGCCGACAACGCCATACAGGTTCGGACCAACGCCGGCCTTACCACCCTCGGTGAACGTATGGCAGGACGTGCAGAGCTTCTTCGCCGTCGATTCGCCGGCCGCAACATCCGCCTTGGCCAGCAGCGGCGCGATCGGCGGCAGTTCCACCGGCTTCGGCGCACCAGACGACGCATCGGCCGCGGGAGCCCCCTGAATCGCGATCGCCGGCTTTTCCAGCCGCTTCTCGTCCACCAGGGTCACACCGATCCAGCCAGTCAGAAAGAACACGATGCCCGCCACAAGGACCGCGGCCATGCCCTTGTTGATTTCCATGCTGTCCATGCAGCGAAGCTTCCCGATCAGATAAGGGCAGTCAGGCCCCGGTTGAATGGACGCGGACGAACCCGCCTGCCCGCCGTTGCACGGCGACCGGCGCATCCGTAAGCTGGCCGCACCATAAGCAAGCGAAATCGTCTCTTCAACCCACCTCCCGACCGTCCGAACCGATCTCATACGGCTGCCGCACCAGTCGGCACCGCATTTCCAGGAAATCCCGCCCCGTTGACCCCACCCGCGCCCCGACCTCGCACCCCCCGACCTCGAACCCCATGAACCCAATAGTCGTGATCCCCGCCCGCATGGCCTCCACCCGCCTGCCCGGCAAGCCAATGGCCGACATCAACGGCAAACCGATGATCGTGCACATGCTCGACCGAGCGCGAGAGGCCGGAATCGGACCCGTCGCGGTGGCCTGCGGCGACCCCGAGATCGCCGCAGCGGTGCGCAGAGCCGGCGGACGCGCCGTCATGACCGATCCCCAGCTGCCCTCCGGTTCAGACCGCGTCCACGCGGCACTCGCCGAACTGGACCCGGACAGCCGGCACGACGTCGTGGTCAACCTGCAAGGCGACCTCCCGACCCTCGACCCCGAGGGCCTGCGCCTCGTCATCACCCCCCTCGCCGACCCGCGCAACGACATCGGCACCCTGGTCGTCCCGATCCGCGACGAGATCGAGGCCACCACCGTCTCCTTCGTCAAAGCCGCCTGCGCCTTCGAAGACGGCCAGACCATCGCCCCCGCGCTGTATTTCTCCCGCCAGGCGATCCCCTGGGGCCTCGGCCCCCGCTGGCACCATGTCGGCATCTACGCCTATCGCCGAACCGTGCTCGACCGCTATGTCTCCCTGCCGCCAAGCCCGCTGGAACGGCGCGAACAACTCGAACAATTGCGGGCGCTGGAGGATGGAATGCGGATCGCCTGCGTGCGCATGGAACACGGCCCCTTCGGGGTCGACACCGCCGAGGACCTCGAACGCGCCCGCGAGATCCTGGCAGCCCCAACCCGCGCCCGGCCCACCCGACAATGACCCACCCAACAACAACCAGCGCGATCGCCTTCCAGGGCATGCCAGGCGCCTACTCCGACCTCGCCTGCCGCAACGCCTACCCGGCCATGACCACCCTGCCCTGCCTGTCGTTCGAGGCCGCAATCGACGCCGTCCGCGAAGGTCAGGCGACACTCGGCATGCTCCCCTGCGAGAACAGCCTCGCCGGCCGGGTCTCCGACATCCACCATCTGCTGCCCGACTCCGGCCTTTACATCATCGGCGAGCAGTTCCAGCGCGTCGAACACTGCCTGCTCGGCATCCAGGGCGCCACCATCGCCGACATCACCCGCGCCCACTCCCACACCGTCGCACTAGGCCAGGTGCGCCGCATCCTCGCCGACCTGCGCCTGACCCCGGTGGTGGAGGCCGACACCGCCGGCGCCGCCCAACTCGTCGCCCAGTGGGGCCGTAAGGAGGAAGCCGCCATCGCCTCCTCCCTCGCCGCCGAGATCTACGGCCTGCAAATCCTCCGCGCCAACGTCGAAGACGCCGCCCACAACACCACCCGCTTCTACGTCGTCGCGCCCAAGCCCGCCGCGATCGATCCCGCGACACCCGACCTCATGACCACCTTCGTCTTCCGCGTCCGCAACGTCCCCGCCGCGCTCTACAAAGCCCTCGGCGGCTTCGCAACGAACGGCGTCAACATGACCAAGCTGGAAAGCTACATGATCAACGGTGAGTTCGCCGCGACCCAGTTCCTGTGCGACGTCGAAGGCCACCCCGAACACCCCGGCCTCCGCCGAGCCCTGGACGAACTCCAGTTCTTCTCCACCGAGGTCCGCGTGCTCGGCGTCTATCCCATGGCGGCGTTCCGGCTGACCCAGGGGGCGGGCAACTAATGGACGACATCCTGGTCGAACCGCACGACGGCTGGCGCAGGGTGATCCTCAACCGCCCCGCCCGCCTGAACGCCGTCAACGCCGACATGCTGCCCCGCCTGCTGACCGCGATCGACGCCGCCGAGGCAGACCCATCCTGCCGAGCGGTGATACTGACCGGGGCAGGCCGAGGCTTCTGTGCGGGTCAGGAACTCGGCCCCGATGTCACCCCCGGCCCCAACGGCCCACCCGACCTGCAAAAGCTGGCAGACACCTGCCACCATCAGGTCGTGCGCCGAATCCGAGCCTCCCGCCTGCCGTTCATCTGCGCGGTGAACGGTGTCGCAGCGGGCGCCGGCGCCAGTTTCGCGTTGGCTTGCGATATCGTACTCGCCGCCCGTTCGGCCACCTTCGTCCAGGCGTTCATCCGCATCGGCCTGGTGCCCGACAGCGGCGCCAGCTTCTTCCTGACCCGCCTGGTCGGAGACGCCCGCGCCCGGGCACTGGCCATGCTGGGCGACGCCATCGATGCGGAAACCGCCGAACGCTGGGGGATGATCTGGAAAACGGTAGACGACACCGCGCTCGGGTCGGAGTCGGAGGCCCTGGCAACCCGCCTGGCGAAATCCCCCGCCGCCGCGCTGGCCGCGATCAAGACGATGTTCGCCGCCGCGCCCGACAACACGTTGCACCAACAGCTCGATCTCGAAGCCAGGCTGCAAGGCCAGGCAGGCCGATCCGCCGATTTCGCCGAAGGGGTTCGCGCCTTCCAGGAAAAACGCCCGCCGCGGTTTCAGTAAGGTGGATAAGCCGGCGCATACCCCGGTTTACGCGCATAATCCGGGGAAGCCGGGCTAGCCGCCGGCGCCGGCGGTCCGGACAGTGATCGAAAAAAATGATCCATCTGCCGGATCGGAAACATCTGGTTGACCGGCGCATTCGGGTCTGAACTGCAGCCGGCCACGCACAAACTGACAATAATCATGGATACGATCCGATACCAGCCCATCGCAGCCCCCCGTTCAGCGGTTTCCACCTTCGCCGTCACCAGCATCAGCGCCCTCGTTGCGCCCTCCGATAACGCACGCGTTGCCCGAGACGTTGCTTGCCAACCCACCTACCCCCACCGATCAAGCGCCATCGGTAACCTTCCGCCTTGCCGCGCGTTACTTCTCTTGTCACCGACAGGAGCTACGAATGGCGAGTCTCGACGACACCACCGATCCCTCCGGCCATCTGATCGCAGCCAAACAGGTGCAGGGCACCACCGTCTACAACACCGGCCTGGAAAAACTCGGCTCTGTCGAGGACGTGATGATCGACAAGGCCACCGGCCGGATCGCCTACGCAATCCTCAGTTTCGGTGGTTTCCTGGGCATCGGCGACCGCTACTACCCGCTGCCCTGGGAGAAACTGACCTACAACACCGAGGTCGGCGGCTACGTCGTGGATATCGACCGAGAGGTATTGGAAGGCGCACCCTCCTACACCGACGAAGCGACCGCGGGGTGGAACGACGAGGCATGGGGCCGTGGCGTCTACACCTACTACGGCGTGCACCCATTCTGGGACATCGCCCCTTAAACATCCGCCCCTGAAAACCTGCCCCCCAACCTTGCCCCGAACGAATGGGCGTGCTTGGAATCCTCCCGCGACGTGATAGCGCAATCATCACGTCCAGGGGGAAACATGAAGATCACTCAGGTCGAGACGCTTCAGGCCGACGCCGGCTGGCGGATGTTTTCATTCCTGAAAGTCACCACCGGCGACGGCATCATCGGCTGGTCGGAGTTCAACGAAAGTTTCGGCAGCACCGGCCTGTCCGACGTGATCAAGGGCCTGGCACCGGTGCTGATCGGGCGCGATCCCCGCCGCTTCGAACAGGTGACGCAGCACCTCCACGTGCTGACCCGTCAATCCCGCGGCGGCCTGAACCAGCAGGCCATCGCCGCCATCGAGAACGCGCTGCTCGACGTCGCCGGCAAGGCTTACGGCGTCTCCGTCGC
>JAQGHW010000285.1 GCA_028291505.1 Rhodopila sp.
GCGCGCAGAAGCCATGCTCCACCAGGCTCATCAGCACGCCGCCGGTGAAGTTCTCATAGCACTGCACGACATCGATATCCTTCGGCCCCAGCTTCGCCATTTCGTAAAGATTTGGCGCCACCGTTGCGAAATGACTGCTGGGGTAATTCGGCCCATTATGCACTGGCGCCGCGCAACGATGATCAGATCCACCCGCGACCCCAAGCAGATAACTCGCTTTGTGTGGCAGGTCTTTTGCCCGATCGGACGCCATAACGATCACTGCCGCTGCGCCGTCGTTTTCCAGGCAGCAATCGTACAGATGAAACGGTTCGACGATCCAGCGGGAGGCATCATACTTCGCCTCATCAAGCGGTCGTCCGTACATCACCGCCCGCGGGTTGTTCTGCGCGTGGTGGTACGACGCCAACGAAATCGCCCGCAACACCTCCTGCTTCACACCGTGGTCGTGCATGAAACGAACCACCTTCATGACGAATTTCTGTGCCGGGGACATCACGCCGTAGGGAACGGTGAATGCATCGTCACCCGAGGCCAGCGGCGCACCCGTTCCGCGTCCAAACCGAGCAAATTGGCCTTGCGCGAGGGCTCGGAAGGCGACGACGCAGTTGGCCATGCCGGAGGTTACCGCCGCCGCTGCATTCCCCACCGCGGCGGCCACACCACCGCCGCCGCCGCCCCACTGCATGTTGGAGAACCGCAGCTGTTTCGTTCCCAAAGCCGCTGCCAGGCGCGACGGATCGTTGCGGTCATTGGAATAGGAGGCGAACCCGTCGATATCCTTCGGATCGATGCCGGCATCTTTTGCCGCCGCCAGGATCGCCCGCAGGGCCAGCTTGAACTCACTGTCCGGTGATTGGCCGTGCTTGTAATACTCGGTCTCACCGATACCCGCGATCACGACTTTGCCGCGTAGCGTTCGTTCCGTCATGTGGTGCCTCCCCTCCCAGAAGTCTGCACCGGGTTCACGCACAAAGCCAGCCGCGGACGATATTCGTCTTTCCGTCCACGCGGAAATCCGCGCTATGATGGGGCCAACGGGACCGGTCCAAAGAGCGCGGCCCGTGAAATCCAGACGCGCGACGCCTGGAAACAGGGAGGCTGACGATGAACGCTCCGGTCCATGCCGACCCGCGTGAAGACGCCTATGCAACGCCGATCGAGCGGATCGACGTCAGTAATCCGCATCTATATCAAGACGATACGTGGCGCCCCTATTTCGAACGCCTGCGCCGGGAGGATCCGGTGCACTGGTGCGAGAATGGCATTTACGGGGCCTTCTGGTCGGTCACCAGATACCGCGACATCATGCAGGTCGACACCAACCACAAGTCATTTTCGTCCGACGCTCTGATGGGCGGCATCGTGCTGCGCGATCTGCCGATGGATTTCCGCCGGCCGAGTTTCATCTCGATGGACCCGCCGAAGCACGACGAGCAGCGCAAGATCGTGGCGCCGATCGTCGCGCCGATGAATCTCTCCAACCTGTCCGGCACCATTCGCGAACGGGTGGGCTGCATCCTGGACGGACTGCCGCGCGGCGAGACGTTCGATTGGGTCGAGCGGGTGTCAGTTGAGTTGACCACGCAGATGCTCGCCACCTTGTTCGACTTCCCGTTTGAGGAGCGGACGAAGCTGACCTACTGGTCAAACGTCGCCACGGTGAACACCCGCGCCGGGACCGAGATCGACTCCGAAGTCAAAAGCAATGAAATTCTGGACAAGGCGGTCGAATACTTCACCGAGCTGTGGTATCAGCGGGCGAAGGAGCCGCCGCGGGCGGATTTTATTTCGATGCTGGCACATGGGGAGGCGACGCGCGACCTGCCGTCCCGTCCGCATGAATTCATGGGCAACCTGTTGCTGTTGATCGTCGGTGGCAACGACACGACGCGCAACTCGATCTCCGGCGGCCTTCTGGCGTTGAACAAGCATCCGGACCAGTACCGCAAGCTGCGGGAAAATCCGCAGTTGGTGACAGGGATGGTGCCGGAGATCATCCGCTGGCAGACCCCGGTGATCCATATGCGGCGGACCGCGCTGCAGGATACCGACGTGGCCGGCAAAACGATCCGCAAAGGCGACAAGGTTGCGATGTGGTACCTTTCCGGCAACCGCGACGAAGAGGCCATCGAGCATGCCGACGACTTCATCATAGACCGGGCCAGGCCGCGTCAGCATCTTTCGTTTGGATTCGGTATCCATCGGTGTGTCGGCAATCGCCTGGCCGAGATGCAGTTGACGATCCTGTGGGAGGAAATTCTGAAACGAGATCTGCCGATGATCGAGGTCGTCGGTGAACCGACCCGGGGATATTCCAACATTCTGCGGTCGATCGGTTCGTTGCCGGTGCGTATTCCCGTTGCCGACGGAGGATGATCATGTCGGCGCCGTATTACGACTGCATCGCCCATCACGCGATGCGGCAGCCACGTTCGCTGGCGGCAGTAGATCTGGCGACCGACAGGCACCATACGTACCGAGCCTTCGACAACCGGATCGCGCGGCTGGCCGCTTCGTTTCGTTCTAACGGCATTGGTCCGAGTGACCGGATCGCCGTCCTGGCGCCAAATACCACCGATACGTTCGAGGTACAGTTCGCGTGCGGTCGTATAGGCGCGATCTTCGTGCCGCTGAACTGGCGGCTGGCAAATCCGGAACTGCGGGCGATCCTGGCCGACTGCACTCCGGCGATGCTGGTGTATGACCCGGAATTCGCCGACCGGGCGCAGGATTTGGCGCGGGCCTGTGGCATCGGGCAACTGGTTTCACTCGGGCCTATGTTCGAACGGATCGCGTTGGATGGCCCGCCGTTGGACCAGCCGGTGGCGGCGACCCTGGACGATATCTCGACCATTCTTTACACCTCCGGCACGACCGGCCTTCCCAAAGGCGCGATCATCACCCACGGCATGAACTTCTGGAATACTGTGCACTGCATGAGCCTTGCAGGGGTCGCGCGGTCCACTGTCTTTCTGGGATTGCTGCCGCTGTTCCATACCGGCGGGCTTAATGTGTTTTCTTACCCGGTGTTCCAGGTGGGTGGCACTGTGATGATCATGCGCACCTTCGATGCGGGGGAATCGTTGCGGCTGATCGGCGATCCCTCGGCTGGTGTGACGCACATGTTTGGCGTGCCGGCGAACTATCAGTTCATGGCGCAGAATCCGAGCTTCGTTGGGACCGACATGAGTCGGCTGGTGTTCGCTGGGGTCGGGGGCGCGCCAACGCCGGACGCGATCCTGCGGACGTGGCAAGCGCAGGGTGCGATCCTGCAACAAGGTTACGGCATGACCGAGACCAGTCCGCTGGTCCTGGTGCTCGACAAGGAAGATGCGGTTCGCAAGGCCGGATCCGCTGGCAAACCGGCGCTGAACATGGAGATGCGGGTGGTCGGGGACGATGGCTGCGATGCCCCGCCAGGCACGATCGGAGAGCTTTGGGTGAAGGGCCCGAACATCACCAAGGGCTACTGGAACCAGCCGGAGGTGACCGCCGCATCGTTCACCGACGGTTGGCTGCACACCGGCGACGCCGCGCTGGTGGATGACGAGGGCTACTATTTCATCGTGGACCGCTGGAAGGATATGTATATTTCGGGCGGCGAGAACGTGTATCCGGCGGAGGTCGAAAACGTTCTGTATCAAAACGAGTCGATTGCCGAGGCGGCGGTGATTGGTGTTTCCAACGCGCGCTGGGGTCAGGTGGGACGCGCGGTTGTTGTCGCAAAAGCCGGTCGGACGTTGACCGAAGACGAAGTCGTTGCACATTGCGCGATCAATTTGGCTCGATACAAGTTGCCGCATTCGGTGGTTTTCACCCATGCGTTGCCACGTAACGCGACCGGCAAGGTGCACAAGCCGACATTACGGCAAACCTTCGGGGACGACGAACCATAGTGCTGGCGGGCGCACGAGCGGGGCCATGGGGTTTGGGGCTGGCGGTGAAATATGACACCGATGTCCGCCTCGGCCATCACCGCCGCCCGCTGGGCCGGCGTATCGCCATGGATCGTCAGTACCGCCTGGAACGCCGCCTTCACCTTCTCCGGGCCGCTGCTGTTCTGGCTGGCGATCGGCGTGATGTTCATCCTTCTTTAACCAGTCGCCCGTAAGATTCCGGTCGTCTCCAGGGAGAAGACAATGGGATGGCTTTACGCGCCAGTGCGCCTTATCCGCGACCTGTCGATCGGCTTCAAGTTGGCGGCGACCGTCGTCGGCGCACTGTCGCTGCTGACCGGTGTGTCGTTGTTCGCGCTCGATCGGCTGAGCTTCGTGACCGCGATGCAGGAAAATGTCGCGGCGCAGTCGGCGGTCGAACATCAAGTACAGCGCAGCCTGCTGG
The DNA here is from genome assembly GCA_028291505.1 of Rhodopila sp. Taxonomy (GTDB): domain Bacteria; phylum Pseudomonadota; class Alphaproteobacteria; order Acetobacterales; family Acetobacteraceae; genus Rhodopila. The sequence continues at coordinate 4,345 of JAQGHW010000285.1, forward strand.
CGGCGCAGGAGCTTCGCGTCATCAGCCGTGAGCTGCAGATGCAGCAGACCGTGGCCGGCATTCGTACCGGGCTGGAGCGTGCGGCGAAACAGACCGAACTCGCTACCAGCTTGATGAACGAGGTCAAGGCCGGGCCGGACCAGGCACTGCTGGTTGACGCGCTGGCCCAGCTCAATGGTCTGATGGACGCGGTCAAAAAGGCTGCCGGACTCCGTACCGATTTGCTCACCGCCCGGCAGAAACGGCTGTTCCAGGCGCGCTCGGTGTTCGAGACGGCGTTGACCACACTGATGAACGAGCTCGCCCGCGGTTCGGCATTGGACACCGGCGTCGGTTCGGTGCGCGATACCGCGGCGCCGGCGGCGCAGGCGGACCAGCATGACCCGACGCTGGAGGCGGTGAACCGCTATCGGCTTGCGATGAGCCGGGTCCAGGCCGCGGCGATGATGTTCATGGCGACCGGCGGCGGATCGGCGGCCAATGACGTCCGCGACGCAACGGTGGAGGCCGCCACCAACATGGCGGCGATCCTGTCCGGACCGGCTCCCGATGGCATCAAGGCAGACGTCCGCATCGTCGACAACATCGGCAAGGCGATCGCCACCGCCTCCGCCGATCTGATCGCGATGTCGCGGCAACTGGAGCAGGTAGCAGGCACTGAAGTTGAAGTCGCCAGCCAGGCGATGCGATCGGCCTTCGAGAAACTGGCCGAGACCGCGGCGGACCGGCAGCGAACGGCTTCCAACACCGCGCTGGCGGCGGGTGGCCAGGCGTCGACGAACATCATGACGATGGTTGGCGTCATCGCGCTGCTGATGGTCAGCCTGGGTTCGGTCGTCACCCGTATGCTGTCTCGCCCGATCGGCCGGCTGACCCGCATCGTCCAGGCGATCGCCGGCGGCAAGACCGACCAGGCGGTGCCCTATACCGAATGGCGTGACGAGATCGGCCGGATGGCAGCCTCGGTCGAGACGCTGCGGGCGGTGATGCGGCAGACCTTCATCCAGAGTCAGATGATCGAGCAGTTGCCGGTCGGTATCATGACCGCCGAACCATCCGGCGATTTCCGCATCACCTACCTGAACGCCGAGGCTCGGAAGATCATGGAGACGGTGCAGGGCGCGTTCAGCGTCCCGATCGACAGGCTGGTCGGCCAGCCCATCGATGTGTTCGATCAGGATTCTCGCCGGCACCGCGACCTGGTCGCCGACCCCGCCAACCTGCCGCATCGCACGCGCATAACACTTGGGTCGGAAACGATCGATCTACGGATCAGCGCGACCTATGACCGGGACGGCGCCTATGCCGGGCCGGTGCTGACATGGCGTTCGGTGACCGGGCAAGCTCAGCTGGTGCAGCAGTTCGAGCAGAGTGTTGGCACCATCGCCCGCACCGTCGGCGAGTCGGCCGAGGGGATGCGGGAGGCCGCGTCGATGATGCGGGACAGCGCCATTGCCGCGGGGGAGCGCACCTTGGCGGTATCCACCGCATCCGACCAGGCATCGCAGAGTGTCAGCACGGCCGCGGCTGGTGCCGAGGAGGTCGCGGTTTCCGTGGGCGAGATCGCCCGGCAGGTGGCCCAGTCCGCGCAGATCGCCGGCACCGCGGTGGCCGAGGCGCAGGCGACCGACGCCAGCGTCAGCAGCCTGAGCGAGGCGGCCGACCGGATCAGCGCCGTTGTGCGCCTGATCGGCGACATCGCCGCGCGCACCAACCTGCTGGCTCTGAATGCGACCATCGAGGCCGCCCGGGCGGGCGAGGCCGGGAAAGGCTTTGCCGTGGTGGCCGGTGAGGTGAAGAACCTGGCCACGCAGACCGCCAAGGCCACGCAGGAGATTGGAGGCCAGATCGCCACGATGCAGCAGGCCACCAGTCAGGCGGTGACGGCCTTGCGCTCCATCAGCGGCACGATCCAGCGAATGAACGAGATCGCCACGGTTATCGCCGGTTCGGTTGAGGAACAGGGCGCGGCGACTCAGTCGATCGCTCAGGCGGTGCAGCATGCCGCGGCCGGAACCGCCATGGTCAACAGCAATATCGCCGCCGTCACGCAGGTGGTGGACGAAACCGGCAACCGAGCGGGGGGAGTTCTGGAGGCGGCGACGGAGATGACGGGGCAGGCGCAGATGCTGAAGGACGAGGTTGCGAAGTTCCTCGTGGCGGTTCAGCAGGCGGCTTGAGGAAGGACGGGGCGTTGCCCCCTGCCCCACCAAGGGCGGATCGCTCTTGGAACCCCGGGGATTGGGTGGGTGGACACAGTCGCCCCCTCCTAATCACCCACCCATTAATGGGATCGAAGGGGCCGTCGGCCCCTTCGCGGGCCCGGGCAGAGCCCGCCTTACTCTGCCGCGGCGGGTTCGGCTGCCGCCGGCGTTGTCGACCGAGCCCGTTCCGCGATGCGCGCCGACTTGCCGCTACGGCCGCGCAGGTAATACAGCTTGGCGCGCCGCACGTCGCCTCGGCGCACCACCGCGATCTCGGCGATCGTCGGGGCATATAGCGGGAACACGCGCTCAACCCCTTCGCCGTAGCTGATTTTGCGCACGGTGAAATTGCTGTTCAGGCCTTTGTTGGACCTGGCGATGCAGACGCCCTCGAACGCCTGGACGCGGGTGCGTTCGCCTTCGACGACCTTCACCGAAACGCGCAGGGTGTCGCCCGGAATGAATGCCGGAACGGCGCGGGTGCTGGTCAGGCGCGCGATCTGCTCCGCCTCGTACTGCTGGATGATATTCATGACTTGTCCTCTTGCTTTCCTATGGAGCCGCGATCGGCGCCGACGCGTGGGGAGCCCACAAATCGGGTCGGCGCTCGCGGGTGATTCGTTCCGATTCCGCCTGTCGCCAGGCGGCGACGGCACCGTGATTGCCGGACAGCAGAACGTCCGGCACGCGGCGCCCCTGCCATTCGGCTGGGCGGGTGTAATGGGGATATTCGAGCAAGCCGGTGGAGAAGCTTTCATCCACCGCACTTTCGGCCGCGCCCATGACGCCGGGCAGCAGCCGGACGATGCTGTCCAACAGCACCAGCGCCGCAAGTTCGCCGCCCGACAGCACGTAGTCGCCGATGCTGATTTCATCCATCGCGCGGGCCTCGATGACCCGCTGATCGACACCTTCATACCGGCCGCACAGCAGGACGATCCCCGGGCCGGCGGCGAAACGCCGGGCATCCACCTGGGTGAAACGCCGCCCCCGCGGGGTCAGCACCACCACCTTGCGTCCATCGGCGACCGATTCCACCGCGGCGTCGACGATATCCGGCCGCAGCACCATGCCCGCGCCGCCGCCGAACGGCGTGTCATCGACCGTCCGGTGCCGATCCTGCGCGAAATCGCGGATGTTCGTCACATCCAGCGACCAGATCCCGGTTTCGAGCGCACGCCCTGCCAGCGACTGGCCAAGTGGGCCGGGGAACATGGCCGGAAACAGGGTCAGGACGGAGGCGCGCCATGTCATGCGGCTGCGTCCTCAGCGTGGGACGAAGGGGGGATCACTGTCGCGTCCTGCGCAACGACGGCGTCCGGCGCGACGACGATCTCATCGGGCAACACCACGACCAGCCGGCCGGCGGCTACGTCCACGATCGGTACGCACGCCGCGGTGAACGGGATCAGCAGGGGACCGCCAGTCGCACGCTCGATTTCCAGACTGGCCCCGGCGCCGTAATCATGCACGATCGCAACCGTCCCGACCGCATCGCCCGCCGGGTCCACCGCGGCCAGACCGACCAGGTCGGTCAGATAGTACTCGTCTTCGTCCGCCGCCGGCAAAGCCGAACGGTCGACGAAAAGCTTCGTGTTGGTCAGCTTCTCGGCCTGCGAGCGTTCGGTCACCTTGACCGCCACGCCATCGACAATCCGGGACACCTCGGCCACGCCCTCGGCCTTCCAGCGCAGGGCGTAGCCACGCCCCTCCGCGTCGGACAGCGGTCCGTACGCGGTCAGATCGGCGGGATCGGCGGTGTGGCTGGTGATCTTAACCAACCCCCGCACGCCATGCGCCCGTCCGATCACGCCCAACTGGATGCGCCCTGCTGGCACCGGTCAGTCTCAGGCGGCGGCAACAGCGGCCGCGGCGGCCTTGGCACGTTCCTGCGCCTTCTTCTTGGGCGCGGACTGCACCGGCTGCTCGTTCCATTTCGGCATCGGAGCCAGCCCCGCCTTACCGAGGAACTTCGCCACCCGCTCGGTTGCCACCGCGCCATTGCCGATCCAATGCGCCAGGCGCTCCGGCTGCAGGCGGACGCGATCCGCGTGTTCGGCGGGCAGCATCGGGTTGTAGCTGCCGACACGCTCAATGAAGCGGCCGTCGCGAGGGCTGCGGCTGTCGGCGATCACGATGTGGTAGTAGGGGCGCTTCTTGGCACCGGCGCGGGCAAGGCGGATTTTCAGGCCCATGTAACTAAGTCTCCTGGTGAGGTCGGAATAGGGTTGGTCAGAATGGTCGGCGGTTTTGCGGGGACATGCCTTTCGGCATCAGGGCGCCCAGGCCATGACGCATCAGGCCCTTCTGCCCCAGCTTGCCCATTTTCTTCATCATGGTGGACATGTCGTCGAACTGCTTCAGTAGCCGGTTGACGTCCTGGACGGTCGTGCCGGACCCGGCCGCGATGCGCTTCTTGCGGTTGGCCTTGATGATGTCGGGCGTCTTCCGTTCCTTGATCGTCATCGACGAGATGATCGCGGCCTGGCGCTTGAACACTTTGGTGTCGAGATCGGCACCCTCCAGCTGCTGCTTGATCTTGCCGGCCCCGGGCAGCATCCCGAGGATCCCCGAAAGGCTTCCCATCTTGCCGATCTGGCGAAGCTGACTGGCATAATCCTCCAGGTCGAACTTCCCCTTCATCATCTTGGCGGCGAGCTTTTCAGCCTCCGCCTGGTCGATGGTCTCGGTCGCACGTTCCACCAGGCCGACGATGTCGCCCATGCCCAGGATGCGGCCGGCGACACGTTCGGGATGGAAGTCTTCGAGTGCGTCCTGCTTCTCACCGACACCGATCAGCTTGATCGGGGCGCCGGTAATGGCGCGCATCGACAGCGCCGCACCGCCGCGGGCATCGCCGTCCATGCGGGTCAGCACGATGCCGGTGATGGACAGCGCGTCGTTGAATGCCTTGGCGGTGTTGACCGCGTCCTGGCCGGTCATCGCGTCGACCACCAGCAGGGTTTCCGCCGGGTTGGTGGCGGCGCGGACATTGCGAACTTCGTCCATCAACTCCTGGTCGATGGACAGCCGGCCGGCGGTATCGAGGATGACGACGTCGAAGCCTTCCCGCCTCGCCACGTCCATTGCGCGGTGGGCGATCTGCACGGGGGTTTGCCCGGCGACGATCGGCAGGCTTGGGACGCCCGCCTGTTCGGCGAGCTGGGCCAGCTGGAGCTGGGCGGCCGGTCGTTGCGTGTCGAGGCTGGCCAGCAGCACGCGGCGCTTCAGCCGGTCCTTCAGCCGGCGGGCGATTTTCCCGGATGTCGTGGTCTTGCCGGAGCCTTGCAGCCCGACCATCAGGATCGGCACCGGTGCCGCGGCATTCAGGTTGATCGGCACGGCGCCGGACCCGCCTAGTGCCTCGATCATCACGTCATTGACGATTTTGACGACCTGCTGGCCGGGCGTGACCGAGGACAGCACCTCGGCGCCAACCGCACGCTCCCGCACTTTGGCGATGAAGTCGCGCACCACTGGCAGGGCGACGTCGGCATCCAGCAGCGCCAGGCGGACTTCCCGCAGCGCTTCGGTGACGTCGGCCTCGTTCAGCGATCCGCGGCTACGGAGCCGGTCGAAAACCCCTGACAGCTTGTCCGAAAGTGCTTCGAACACGGGTGATGTGCCTTCCAACGCGCCGCCGCGCGATATTCCAAACGCGCCGCCGCGCGATATTCCAAACGCGCCGCCGGCTACCCCAAACGGTTAAGCGCCGCTGCGCGAACCCTCGCGGAGCGGCGTAGCCCCCACGTCAGGTGGGGACCGGGGAGCGATGCTGACCCGGATGCGGCGCTTATGACGAGGGCAGGCCGCGGAGTCAACGTAGATTGGCGATCGGTTACTGGCTCATCAGTGATACTGTTCAAGATCAACCCGAACAGCGCCCTCGCCGTCCCATCCAAATGTCAGACACCTGGGGCCGTTGATATAGACAGTGTAGCGGACGGGTTTGCCTCGCAGCCGATGGAAGTTGAAACCGGCGGCATTCACTTCCTCGGGCTGTGTGGCAGCGTCCAGGCGTGAAAGCCTGACCTTCAGGCTCTCGAGCAGATCCGGCCGAATTGCCTTGGTGTCGCCGTCGTTCCAAAAGGTGTCAAGCGCACGGCTCCGGAATGAGCGGATCATGGTGGCCCCTGTAAGTTGGAGGCTTTCAATGCGCCGTTACGCCCGAAATGGCGGTGCGCTTGGGCAAGTTATGTAGCGATGGGCTGGATATTTGGCTGAGGATGCAGATGGCCCACGATCTGTGGCAAGCCAAGCGTGACCTCGCCGAAACGGTGAAGCAAATCCCGACCCTGCATGCCGCCTGAAGCATTTCCGTTCTAGCGATCTAGTCCGGCTGCCGCACCCGGGCGACGCGCTGCAGCGCGGTCAAGTGCTTGCGAGCCGCCGCGGCACAGTCCTCCTCGATCGCGCGATAACGGCTCACCACCGCCTGCCCCAGTTCGGTCAGGCTCGCGCCGCCGCCGCCGCTGCCCCCGGCCGCGGTCTGCACCACCGGTGCGCCCAGGGTGGCGTTCAGATCCTCGACCAGTTCCCACGTCCGCCGGTAGGAGATATGCAGCGCTCGGCCTGCCGCGGAGATCGAGCCGGAACGTGCGATCTCCTCCAGCACGGCGACCTTGCCAGGGCCGATGCGGGCGCCGGTCGCCAGGTCCACGCGGATGCTCAGGCGACTCGCCGGCTTGGCCGAAGTCGCGGCGTTAGAAACCGTCTTGGTCGCGGCCATTGCACTCGAATCCGGGGTTGATTTCTTTGACCCTGCCATGGCGCACCGAAACACGCCACCCGCACGAGATCAACTGGGTGCGGCGGCGAGCGGCCCGCGGCGAAACAGGCGGCCCATTGCCGCTATATGGGGTTGGCTATATCGTGGGAGGCATGGGACCGAACCAATGAAGCGCCTGGTATTCGTTTCGGCTCTGCTGTGTGCCGCGTTGCTTCATATCGCCGCCCCGGTGACAGCCGCCGAGGTCACCGACGCAACCGGGCGGACGGTCACCGTCCCCGACCATATCGAGCGCATTCTTCCCGCCGGTCCCCCCGCCGCGGTGCTGCTGTCCGCCATCGCGCCCGCCCAGATGATCGGTTTTCCCCTGCCGGTCAGCGAAGCGGCCCGCGCCGCGCTGGCGCCGGCGATCGCCGGTCTGCCCATGGTGCCGCGCCTGACCGGGCAAGGGGAAATGACCGCGGCGACCCAGGCGATGCATCCCGACCTGATCATCGACTACGGCACCGTCTCCCCGCGCTACAAGCAACTGGCGCAGGATACCCAGCAGAAGACCGGCATCCCGACCCTGCTGTTCGACGGCGCTCTCGATCAGATCCCCTCCGTCGCCCGCACATTGGGGAAAATCCTGCACCAGCCCGAACAGGCCGAGGCTGTCGCGCGCTTCGCCGAGGCGATTCTGGCGCTGCCAATGCCGGCGAACACCCATCCGCGTGTGCTGTACGCGCGTGGTGCCGACGGGTTGACGGTGGCCGCGCCCGGCACCGACGTGACCGCGATCTTCGGCCGCCTGGGTTGGCAGGTCGTCGCCCCGGACGGCACCGGCACCTTCCGGCCAGCCAGCGTCGAGGCGATCGGCGCGCTCGATCCGGACATCATCATCCTGTCCGACCCGGCGGCGAAGAACGTCCTGACCACAGCCCCATGGGCCGGCCTGCGGGCGGTGCATGATGGCCATGCCTATATCGCGCCGTCGTTGCCGTTCGGCTGGGTGGAGGAACCGCCATCGATCAACCGCCTGCTGGGTCTGGCGTGGCTGCGTGGCGGCGATCCGCTGACCTTGGCGGCGCTGTTCAATTCAGTCGTCTACGGCCGCGTCCTGACCCAGGGCCAGCTTCTGGCGATCGCCGGCATTACCCCTTCATTGCCCGGCGGAGGGATTGCAACCCCGCCACACGCCGTCGCCATAAAACCCTGAGCTTGCGAGGCCCCATGCGTACCCTGTTCCTCCTGCTGCTGATCCTGGCGCCGCTCCAGGCCCGCGCCCAGACCCTGACGGTTTTCGCCGCCGCCAGCCTGACGGACGCGCTGAAGGACATCTCCGAAATGTGGGTGAAGGCGGGGCATGAGGCGCCGCGCATGTCCTTCGACTCCAGTTCCACCCTGGCTCGGCAGATTCAGCAAGGCGCACCCGTAAACGTCTTTGCCTCGGCGGATGAGAAATGGATGGATTTCCTGACGAAGGCCAATATGATCGCGCCGGACACGCGTCACGATCTGCTGGGCAACGACCTGGTGCTGATTGTGCCGGCCAGCCATCCGATCCATGTCGACATCGGGCCCGAATTTGATCTGTCCGCCCTGCTTGGCCCCGACGGACGGCTTGCCACCGGCGACCCCGCCCACGTGCCCGCCGGCATTTACACGGAACAGGCACTGCGCAAGCTGGGTCTGTGGGACAAGGTTTCCGGGCATCTGGCCGCGGCACCCGATGTACGTTCCGCCCTGCTGCTGGTGGAACGTGGCGAGGCACCGGCCGGCATCGTCTACAGCACCGACGCCACGGTTTCGAAGGCGGTGGCGATCGCCGGCGTATTTCCCGACAGCAGCCACGACCCGATCACCTACCCGTTCGCGGTGACCAAAGCCGGCGATACCGCCGATGCCCGAGCCTTTCTGGGCTTCCTGTCGACGCCGGCAGCGCGCGAGGTGTGGATCAGGCGCGGCTTCAAAGTGGAATAGAGGACGGCTCTACTGGCTGCCCGCCAACCATTTGTAGAGCGAAATGGGCTAGCTTGGCGCCCACCTCGTCGATCGGCAGCCGGCCCTCGGGCTGGTACCAGGTGTAGGCCCAGCTCACCATGCCGCCGATCGCCAGGGCCGCCACCCGCACGTCCACGATCTTGAATTCGCCGGCGCGGGCGCCTTCCTCCAGCAACTCGCTCAGCACGCGGTCGAAACGCTTTCGCAGTGCGTTGATCTCTGCCAGGCCAGCCGCGGAGAGGTGTTTTTCCTCGCGGAAATAGACCGCGATATTAGCCTGCCGCTGCAACACGACCTTGCTGAAGTTAACGATCCCATCGAATAGCCGTTCGGACGCGGTGCCGGGTTGCTGAGCGGCCTCGGCGATCGCGCCGAGTGACATCTCGATGGTCGGGCGGCAGATCGATTCCAGCAGTTCGACCTTGCTGCGGAAATGGGTGTAGATGAATGGCTTCGTCACCCCCAGCTTGCCGGCGATGTCATCCAGGGTGGTGCCGCTGAAGCCACGCTCATAGAACAGCTTCACCGCTTCTTCGAGGATGCGCTCCCGCTTGTAGGCCGATATTTCTTCGCGCATGACGTTTACCGATAAGCCCCCGGGACGGCATGAGTCCCTTTGTCAGCTAAGCAGGGTTTTGCTGTTTGGACCATAAGCGGCAACTCGAGGTCAATCACAAGACCAATGCGCCAAGCGTTCGGTTGGTACTCACGGGTTTCATTGCACCCCGTTCCGACAACAGGCATTGTCGTGGTATCGTTCCGATAATCGGCGTTGTCATGGCACCGAGCTTCGGCAACGGCCGTTGTCACAGGCCAGCCTGACCCGGGCCATCACCCGATGGTCTCGCGACCCATGGCTAAGAATTTCTCCCGGCGCCGGTTGCGCAAGGTCGCCGCGTCGACGCCTTCCAAACTGCCCAGCGCCTCCTGGATCGCCTGCGTCACCGATTGCAACGTCGCCGTCTTGTCCCGCTGAGCACCGCCTAACGGCTCCGGCACGATCTGGTCGATCAGCCTGAGGCGCAGCAGGTCCTCGGCGGTCAGCCGCAGCGCCTCCGCCGCCACCGATGCCTGCGCGGCGTCGCGCCACAGGATGGTCGCGCAGCCCTCAGGGGAGATCACCGAATACACCGCGTGCTCCAGCATCAGGATGCGATCGCCCGCCGCGAGCGCGATAGCGCCGCCGGAACCGCCCTCACCAATGATCGTGGCGACGATCGGGACCGGAGCTTCCAGGCAAGCCTCGATGGAGCGGGCGATCGCCTCCGCCTGACCGCGGGCTTCCGCGTCGATGCCCGGGAACGCGCCGGAGGTGTCGACGAAACTGAGCACCGGCAGCCCGAAGCGGCCTGCGAGTTCGACGAGGCGGCGCGCCTTGCGATAGCCCTCCGGCCGAGCCATGCCAAAGTTGTGCTTGACGCGGGAGTCGGTGTCGGAGCCCTTTTCGGTGCCCAGCACCATGACGGGACGGCCCTGGAAGCGGCCCAGGCCGCCGAGGACAGCGGCATCGTCGGCGAAGGCGCGGTCACCGGCCAGCGGCGTGAACTCGGTGATCAGGGTGTCGATGTAGTCCTTGGCCTTCGGGCGGTCGGGGTGCCGGGCAACCAGCGTCTTCTGCCACGGCGTCAGGCGCGCGTAGGTGGTGCGCAGTTGCCGATCGGCGACGGTGGTCAGGCGGGCGACCTCATCGGCAATGTTGATGCCGTCGGGCTCCGACATCCGCCGGAGCTCCTCGATCTTGCCTTCGAGCTCGGCGATGGGTTTTTCAAAATCGAGGAAATGACGCATGGGCCGGGGGCTTTAGCACACTTCGCGGCTGGGGGAAGCCGGTCGCCTGGTGCCTGCCAGGTAGCCCGACGGACGCCAGCACGCGGCGGGGATTGACTCCGGCGAAAGATCGCCAATTTCCTCGACTCGGAATGTAGCCTCGGCTACATTCTGTGGTGGCAGGCGTAATATATGGCAAAAGGTTCACATTTGCTGACTTCACTTCTGAGGTGCGGATGAGCGAGGCGGCGATCAGCCCCAATCTATCCGAGCGCACGGCGCTCGCGGGACAGACGGCGCTGAGCGGCGGAGGGCGGGGCCTTCGCGGGCTGCTGCCGTTCATCGGGCCGGCGGTGGTGGCCTCGATCGCCTACATGGACCCCGGCAATTTCGCGACCAACATCCAGGCGGGCGCACGGCACGGCTACATGCTGCTGTGGGTCGTGCTGCTGGCCAACGTCATCGCGATGCTGTTCCAGGCGCTGTCGGCCCGCCTGGGGATCGTCACCGGGCGCAGCCTTGCGACGCTGTGCCGCGAGCATTTCCCGCCGCCACTGGTCATCGCCATGTGGCTGGCCAGCGAAGTGGCGGCGATGGCCACCGATCTCGCCGAGTCGATTGGCGCGGCCATCGGCATCAGCGTGCTGTTTCACCTGCCTCTGCTGGTGGGGCTGCTGATCACCTTCGCCATCACCTGGGGGCTGCTGACGTTCCAATCGCGCGGCTTCCGGCCGATCGAGCTGATCATCACCGCTTTTGTCGGCGTCATCAGCCTGGCCTATCTGATCGAGCTCTTCATCGCGCCGCCGGACTGGGGACAGTTTTTCTACCACGCCGTAGTGCCGCAACTCGCCGGCGCGGACAGCGTGACGCTGGCGGTGGGCATCGTCGGCGCCACGGTGATGCCGCACGCGATCTATCTGCACTCGGCGATGATGACCGATCGAGTGACTGCGTCCTCGGATCGGGAGCGTCGGCGGCTGATCGGGTATTCGAACCTGGAAGTGCTGCTGGCGCTGAGCCTGGCGGGGCTCGTCAACATGGCGATGGTGGCGATGGCGGCCGCCATGTTCCACAACGGACACTCGGATGTGGGCGAGATCGAGACCGCCTACCACACGTTGCTGCCGCTGATGGGTGTGGTTGCGGCGGGGGCGTTCATGACGTCGTTGCTGGCGTCCGGACTGTCGAGTTCGGTGGTCGGGACGATGGCCGGGCAGGTGATCATGCAGGACTTCGTCGGGTTCCGGATCCCCATATGGGTGCGGCGCGCGGTGACCATGATCCCGGCGATTGTGGTGGTGGCGATGGGCGTGAACGCGACCGACGCGCTGGTCATGAGCCAGGTGGTGCTAAGTCTGGTGCTGCCGGTGCCGATGATCGCACTTTTCGTGCTGGTTCGGCGGCCGGGGGTGATGGCGGGGTTTGCCATCGGGCGCGGGATGCAGGCCCTGGCCGCCGCCGCGACGGTGGTCGTGCTGGTGCTGAACGTGATCCTGCTGTTGCAAAGTTTTGGGAATTAGGCAGACCTGCGGCGGTAAACCGAGTGATGTCAGTCCTGATGGTCGATAGCCCGATTCGTTCTGCCTCGGCGCTGCCGGAGGAGCCGACCCAGGCCAGCCGATTCGGCAAGGCGCGGACGGCCCAGTCCGGCGCCCTGCTCGAGGACTATGTCGAGCTGATCTCCGATCTTCTGGAAAGCGGCGGGGAGGCGCGGCCGACGGACATCGCCAGGCGGCTGGGAGTGGCGCACGCGACGGCGATCAAGACCATCGGGCGGCTGAAGCGGGAGGGGCTGGCGGTGGCCAAGCCGTACCGCGGCGTGTTCCTGACCGAGGCGGGGGAGAGCCTGGCGGCTCGGGTGCGGGCGCGGCACCGAGTGGTGGTGGACCTGCTGCTGGCCGTCGGCGTGCCGTTCGAGGCGGCGGAATCCGATGCCGAGGGGATCGAGCACCATGTATCGGACGCGACGCTGGCGGCGTTCGCGCGGTTTCTGGCGCGGAGTTGAGGCGTAAAACGGTCCCCTGGTTCTGCGGCGATTGCGGCGGCCGTATCTATGGCAGCCGGTCCCGTCGGCCAATGTGTGCGCCAGCGCCTTGAATGACACATTCTGGTTGGTCCCCGCGGCCCACATGTTCGTGCGCAATGCTCAGCCCTGGCTTCACTTGCCGGAGACTGATTGTTTCCACGAGGCTCCGCCTGATTTCAGGGCGCTGGCGAAGGCGTGGCAGGCGAAACTAAAGTGGGATCGCCAGCAGCGTATCGATCCGCTGGCTGTCGCACACGACGATCCGTTCGGCGTAACGCCAGTTTCCGGCCCCGTCCCGGCGCAACTTGTCCAGGTAAACGCCGGTCGCGAAGACGATCATATGGCCGTCGCGCATGGTCCGAACGACAAGAAACGAAGTTTCCGCCGCGATCGTCCCATCCTCGTCGCCGGTGATCAACGGCATGCCCAGGATATGCCGGTAGCGCTGACGCTCATAAATATTCGCTTCGCGCAGCGCGGCGATCCGGTCCCGCAGCATCGCCCGCGAGTCAGCGTAGATCAGCCCGGCCTGGTAGCCCGCCTCGTGGTTGTCCGCGGTCGTCACCTTGTACAGGCACCGATCGAGGAAAAACCCTGGCCAGTCCTCCAACCGGCCGGAGTCGATCGCCGACGCGCAGGCGCCGTTCAACGTGGCGACGTCGATCATTTCCGCACCTGGCAGCCCAGTGCTTGGCAGCCCCGCTTTTGGCAATTCCCCATCTGGCGGCATCATCACACCCCCATCTGTGCGCGCCAGGCCTTCCAGAAGCCGCGCACCGACGCCTCGGTCGCTCGGGTTTCCGCGCTCTCGGCCGTAGCGCCTCCCATTTCGACGATCGCGGCTTCCTGATCCGCCGCGGCGATGCCGCGTTGCACGAAGCCGCCTACCGCGCCGTCTTCCATCGAAACGAATCCGGCCGGGCCCGCAAGGTTCCCCTGCCTCAGGCGCATCGACCGCAGTTCCGGCGTATCGTCAGCGAAACCAAGGTATGTCCAGTGCAGGTCCATACTGTCCACGCCGCGCGGAACGATCTGGCGAACCGCCAGCGCATTGTGGATCTGCTGCAGGATGAAACCGGGAAACACCGAAACGATCTGCAGATTGACGGTGTCGTTGAACTCGTGCACGGCGTTCATGAAGGATGGGTCCTGCAGCTGGAAACCCTGGTTGTCCGCCCGCATTCCCGCATAACTGTCATCCGGTCCCTTCGCCGCGGCCAATGTCGTGCTGGCATGCGCGACGCCGCTGTCGCCGACCATCACGCCGCCGCCCTGGCTGAGCCGGGTGATGCGGAACGTCGTAAAGAACGTGTGCAGCAGGCTCGCGTGATAGGTGTCGCGCACATTCTCCATGTAGAGTTTCCAGTTACACGGCAATTGTTGCGTGAACCGTCCGATCACCTCAAGCTTCTTGTCCAGCACACGGTGCAGCCGAATCAGCACCTCCGGCCCGATATAGCTGGTGAGGTCGGGTGCGTCGGCGGCCAGCGTGCCGAACACCAGGCCGCACAGGGTCTCGGTGCGCAGCTTGCGCGGGCCGTGCGCCTCCATCCTGAAGTCGTCCGGCATCCCGCCCTGGCCGTTGACGCCGCGACGGAACGCGATCGAGGTCAGGTTGCCGCGCAAATCGTATCGCCAGGAGTGATAGACACACTGGAAGTCCTTGACCTTGCCGCCATCGTCCAGACAGATCAGCGAACCGCGATGGGCACATCGGTTCTCGAATGCGACGATTTCTCCGTCCTCAGTCCGAACGACCACGACGGGCATCGCACCCATCATGGTGGTGCGGTAGTCGCCGGTCTGCGGGACATCGATTTCCAGACACAAAAAGTGCCAGGCCGGACCTTCGAACACCCGCGTTTGTTCGTCGCGGGCAACCTCTGGGTCCCGGTAAACCCAGAACGGGACGCGGGTCAGGCCCGCGGGCCAGGCGCCGGTTGGCAGCTCACGCACAGGCTGGTCCATGTCGCCCTCCGATGCCCGCTCTCTGGGCCGGCTGAATTTTCCGCGACAGTTTATCCGTTTAGCGGTTTCCCGCAAACTCCGCGACAATGGAACAGTATGATCAACTGCGACTACATTGCCGCAGCGGATACGTCGCGGCTGGACTAGACCGATGCCGGCTGGTCCGCCCGGGGTCCAACCATCGCCTCGCTCAGGAATGTCTCCAGCGCCCGCACATAAGCCAGGTCGCCGAACGCCAGGTGTTTTCCAAGCGCGACCGCCTGCCGGACCTGTGCACGCCAGACCGGGTCGCGAGCGAGCCGCACCGCGATCGACACGTACTCATCCAGCGAACCCGCTATCGTTGTGGGGCAGCCAATCCGCCGCAAGATCGCCGCGGTGTGCCGCCCGCGCATAAACCTGCCTGGCCACGTCACAATCGCCGGATTCTGCGCGAGGCAATCGAGCGTCGACTTCCCGCCCGACCAACCGACCGTATCCAGGACTACGTCGGCCCGCCCGACCGCGTCGATGTAATCGCGTTGCGACATCGGCGGCAGGATCACGACGTGCTGATCCGCATCCTGTCCTGCCGTCGCGAACGCGGCCCGCAGCCGGTCGCGGAAGGCGTCCGTCACCGCCTGACTGTTGGCGAAGGCGATGAAGACGAACTGGCAGGCACCCAGTTGGGCGGCGATACGAGGAAAGATCGCGTCGTATCGCGGCAAGTATTTGTACAGTGCCTGGCCCGACCAGAACACCGGCGCCGAAATGTCGAGAGGTCCTGCTTCGCCGATAGAAGCGGGTCTGGCCGCCAAACCAGGTTTGGCCGCGGCGCGGGGCCTGGGCAGCGGCGACATGTCCGGCGTGTAGCACAGGCCCAAATTCGGCAGCCTTACTAAACGCTCGGTGTAATGTGCGTCCGCTTCGGGCGGCTCCATCAGCTCGCTGGACAAGAAATAATCGATTGTCGGCATCCCGGTGGTCTCCGGCTGCCCCCAGGCCACGCACTGCACCGGTGCCAGGCGCATCGCCGCCAACCGTCCGGCAATCGGATCGATGCCGACCTCCGGATACAGCAGCACATGCGGCGCGGCGCTGGAAATCGCCTCGCGCCATGCGGCGGCCGACGGCAGGCCGGACACGAACCGCTCACACCATCCGGCACAGCGCGCCGTCTGGGCATCGTCGACACCGCCGGTATGGAAGCCGATCACCTCGAACCGGGTCCGGTCAAGATGGGTCAGCCAGCCCTCCAGAAATAGTTTGAACACGGTGTGGTCGCGGAAGAAGCCGCTGACGATACCGATCCGGATGCGCTCACCCTGTGCCGGGGCCGCGGGCAACGACGTCGGTGGTTCCGTTGCCGCCAGGACGCGGCAGGCAAACTGGCCGTACGAGGTCTGCAGCGCCCGATCGTCCTGCCCCTGGTAGGGCAAGAAGAACGGCTGAGACCGGCCGATGGCAGCCGCCAGGAGGCTTACATCACCCGTGACCAGATCCTGCAGCGCCACGGCATAGCGTTGGCGGCGGGTCGCGACCTCGACCTGCGATCGATACAAGATCGGCAACTGGGCCATGCACACGGCAAGCCTGGCGGGGCCAAACCGTGGATCGGCGGCGATCGCCGCCTGGTGGCTGGCAATGGCTTCATCCGAACGCCCCTGGCCGGACAGCAGGCAGCCAAGGTTGTAGTATGCGTCCGGCAGGCGTGGATCGATCGCCAGGGCGCTGCGGTACATCGCCTCGGTTCCCGGTCGGTCGAGTTTCTGTGACACGATGCCCAGGTTGTTCCAGGTTCCTGCGTTGTCTGGTGCGAGGCGCAGTGCTTCGTTGAGGCGGCTTTCCGCCTCCGCCCAGCGGCCCTGCGCCATCAGCCAGCCGCCGTAATTGGCGAGCGCGTCGGCAAAGTGCGGCCGCAACCTTACAGCGTTGCGATAGCACGCTTCAGTCTCGCCAGGCGGGCCCGTCGCGGCCAGCGCATTGGCCAGATTGTACCAGATGTCCGCCGTCTCCGGTGCCAGCGCGGCCGCCTGACGGTAATGCTCAACGGCCTCCTGATGGCGGCCCAGATCGTCCAGCGTGGTCGCCAGGTTGTTGTGGATTTCAGCTGACCCCGGCCGTAGTTGCGCCGCTTCACGGTAGGCCCGCACCGCGTCCTGCGGCCGGCCGAGGCGGCGATACGCGTGCCCGAGGCTGTTGTGGTGCGGGGCGTAGTCCGGGGTGATCGCCATCGCCCGGCGGATCAGTGCCATCCCGGCCTCCGGATCCGCCTGCTCGACGGTAATCAAGCCCAGCAGATGCAAACTCTCCGCGTGGTTCGGATCGCGGCCCAGGATGGTCCGATACAGCGTCGCCGCCTCACCGGTCCGGCCGGCCTGATGGAGCGTCATTGCCTCGGCGAACGCGGCATCGTTCATGATGCGCACCCGTTGCTTGGATTGGCCGTCCGATATTGCGGCACGAGATCGGGCAGCGGAAGACGGCGGGCGGCCGCCAGGGCGGCGGTCACGGCATGGCGGCGGTAATCCCAGATTCGATCGGCGTCGGGCGGAATGATCGCCATCGTCGCGTTGGCCTCGAACAGCAGTAGCGAGCCGTCGGGCGACAAGGCGAAATCGATGCCGGCGTAGTCGAGCCCCAGGGTCGCCTGGATGGTCGTCAGCGCCATCATCGCGTGATCGCCGAGGACTGCAGGCATGTCGTCGAGAAAGCGTTGCTCCTCGGCGCGGAAGGCGGGATTGGCGGCCATCGCGGCAGTGAAATAGTGCACTTTCCAGTCGCCCGAGATCGCCAGATGCAGCGGGTAGAGAGCGCCGCCGATGAACATCACCCGATATTTGCGCGCCATTCCATCGGGTCCGCGGGCATCGAGGTATTCGATCGCAAGCGGGTTCGGGCAAGGCAGCGCTGCCGCGGCGCCGGCCAGGGCGTCCGGGGATCCGACGTAAAGAAAATGTTGGCCAGTGTGGTAGCCTGGTGCACGCAACAGCAGCGGAAAACGCAGTCCGCAGGCGCCGGAAAGTGGGCTGGTGCGGGGCGCGATGACGTGCGGAACATCCGCCAGCCGTCGCGCGTTGGCTTCTCGCCCGGTCGCGCGGACCATGCCGGGCGGATTGATCACCGGTGCGGCACTTTGAGCAACAATCCGTTCGGCGTTCGCCAGGGCTGTGCCGCACAGGTCGGCGTCGCCGATGGCATTGATGATTATCGCGTGCGGGGGCAAGGCATCCGCAAGATTGTGGAAATCGGCATGGATCGCCGTGACGGCGAAGACGCGATCGTCGATCCAGTGTTGCGTCGGGATGTTGCCGCCCACTGCCGCTACCAGCAGCAGCAGCGGAATGCCCGTTCCGGCGCCGCGATAACGCCGCCCGGCCACGGCATGCCCGGTGAAGCCCTTCCGCCAGTGCTCATCCGCGTTTTCCCCCATCGCGGTCAGAACACGAGCAAGCCCCTGATGCGCCTGAGGCAGATCGGGATCAGCGGCGAGCGCCGCCTGATAGTGCGAACGAGCCGCGGCGGTGTCCCCCGCTTCGCTCAGCAGGTAAGCGT